>CAYUKN010000018.1:0-16253 GCA_964445325.1 uncultured Ectothiorhodospiraceae bacterium | reverse complement strand
GGCCATGCGGTGCCCCAGGGCAGGTAACACCCTGGATTGATCGATCACGAAGACGTGCATGACCGCCATTCTGACCCAACGCGGGCGGCGCCCACTAGCGAGATGTCGGTCGCCGGTTGCGGCTCGGTCGCCGGATCGGCACGCTGCGATGCAACGGCGACGGCGCGGGTGTCGCCAATCGGGGCGCGCAGCGAGCTTGATCGCGGGGAGGCAAGATGCAGGGCGTGTTCATCACCGGCACGGCGAGCAGCGTGGGCAAGACGTTCATTTCCTGTGGCCTGGCCAATGCCTTGCGCCAACAAGGGGTGGCCGTTTGTGCCCGCAAGCCCATCGAGCAGCGCTGCAAGCGCAAAGGCGGCGCCCTGTATCCCACCGATGGGCTCGCCCTTGCTCAGGCGGCGGGCAACATCGAGTCGATCGATCGGGTCACCCCTTATCGCATGGCGGGCATGATCTCGCCGGCGCAAACCGCCGAGACCGAGAAGGGCGCGGTCGACATGGCGGCATTGATGCGGGCGATCGAGGCGGGTGACCCGAATCACTTCCGCGTGGTCGAGGGCGCGGGCGGTTTCCTCTCGCCGTTGGCGATCGACGCCAGCAACGACCAGATCGCCCTCGCCCTCGGCTTCCCCGTGATCGTGGTGACCTCGGATACGCCGGGCTGTATCAACCACGTGCGCCTGACCCTGGAAGCCGTCCAGGGCCGCGGCCTCACCGTCGCCGCGGTCGTGGTCAATGTGCCCGATCCCGACACCGAGGGCGCGGGTGGCTACCGCGACGACATTGCCGCCCTCGTCGATGTCCCCGTCATCGCCCACAGCCACGGCCGCGGCGATTGGGATGCCACGAGCGAGCTGGCGCGCCTGGTGCGTCCCTGAGCCCTGCGCTCACGCCGCCGGCAATGGCTCGACTGCGGTGCGCCCGAATACCTTGAGCAGGAAGGCGTAGCGCAACGCAATCTCCTCGAGGAAATCGAACCGGCCCGAGGCGCCGCCGTGACCGGCGCTCATGTTGGTGCGCATCAGCACCCGATTGCTATCGGTCTTGTATTGGCGCAGGCGCGCCACCCATTTCGCGGGTTCCCAGTACGTCACGCGCGGATCGGATACCCCCGCCGTGACCAGGACATGGGGGTAGGCCTGGGGCGCCACGTTGTCGTACGGCGAATAGGCGCGGATCGTTCGATAGGCCCGGGCGTTGTCGATGGGATTGCCCCACTCGGGCCATTCCGGTGGCGTCAGCGGCAGCTCGGGATCGAGCATGGTGTTGAGCACATCCACGAAGGGCACGTCGGCGACCGCCGCGTGGAACAGGTCGGGGCGCTGGTTGATCACGGCGCCGACGAGCATCCCGCCCGCGCTGCCGCCATGCAGGGCCATGTTGCCGCGCGCGGTGTAACCGCGTTCGGCCAAGTGCTCGGCGCAGGCGATGGTGTCACTGAAGGTGTTGGGCTTGGCGTCGAGCTTGCCCTGGCGGTACCAGTGGTCACCCTTGTCGCGTCCGCCGCGCACGTGCGCCAAGGCGACCACGAAGCCGCGATTGACCAGGCTCAGCCGGTGCGGCGAGAACCCCGGGTCCATGGTGATGCCGTAGGCGCCGTAGGCGCTCAGCAGCAGCGGCGTCGCCGCATCGGGGGTGATCGCGCGATGGTGGATCAGCGAGATGGGGACGCGTTCGCCGTCGGCGGCGGGCGCGTCGAGGCGGGCGCAGACGTAGCGGCTCGGATCGTGGCCGCTGGGCACGGTCTCGGTCTTGCGCAGCACACGCTCGCCGCGGGCCATGTCGTAGTCGTAGACGTGCTCGGGTGTCGTGGGCGAGCTGTAGTGCAGGCGCAGCACGTCCGTGTCGAACTCGTAGCCCGCGGTGATGTCGAGATCGAAGACGGCCTCGTCGAAGGCGATCGTGTGCTCAGCGCCATCGCCCCAGGCCCGGATGACGATGCGCGGTAGGGCGTCGGTTCGCTCGAGGCGCACGAGATGGCATGCGAATACCAGCACTTCCTCGACGAGCACGCCCGGGCGATGCTCGACGATGGTGCGCCAGGGGGCGCCCGCGGGATCATCCAGGGGCGCGGCGACCACGCAGTAGTCGCTCGCGCCACCGGCGTTGGTGTGCAGGATCCACTCGTCGCCGCAATCGCTGGCGCTGTATTCCAGACCGGGCTCGCGCGCGCGCAGGCACCGGGGCGCGCTCGTCGGTGCGTCGCCGGGGATCGCTCGCACCTCGGTCGTGTCGGGGTCGCGACTGGTGATCAGCACGAACCGGGCGCTCTCGGTCTTGTCGACATGGACGAAGAAACCGGGATCGGTCTCCTCGTAGACCAGGGTGTCGTCGCCGCTGAAGACGTCGCGGCGATGCACCCAGCGCGGGCGGTGCTCGGCGTCGATGACGGTGTAGAACAGGTGGCGCCCGTCAGCCGCCCACGCGAGATCCCCCAGCCCCTGCTCGATGGCGAGATCGAGCCAGGCGCCGGTGTCGACATCGCGCACGCGGATCGAGCACGCCTCGGCGCCGGTGAGATCGAGCGCGCAGGCGAGTAGGCGATGGTCGGGGCTGTGCGCGGCGTCGACGATGCGGAAGTACGCCTGACCGCTGGCCTCGGCGTCGCCGTCGAGCAGGATCTGCTCCGATGCCGCGTCGGCGCCGCGTGGGCGGCGGCAGACGAGCGGTTGCTGACCGCCGTCGCGGTAACGCACGTAGTAGGCCCAGTCACCATCGGGCATCGGGACACTGGCGTCGTCTTCACGGATGCGCCCGCGTAGCTCCGCGAACAGGCGGGCCTGGAGATCGCGCGTGTCCGCCATGACCGCGTCGGTATAGGCGTTCTCGGCCTCGAGGTGGGAACGGATCGCCTCGGGCAGCTGCTGGGGGTCTTGCATGGCCTCGCGCCAGTTGGCCGCGCGCAGCCAGGCATAGGGATCGACCCGGCGGTCGCCGTGGTGCTCGGATTCGTGCGATTGCCGGGCAGCGACGGGCGCTTGGGGTGCTTGGCTCAACGGCGCCTCCAGTTCGGCAAAGGCGGGTAACTTGGCAGTGTTGCGCGCCCGCGTCTACCGGGCCAAGCGCCAGCGATCCCGGGTCTTGGCTGGTTTAGACGCCGGGCGGCGACTCTGGGACGATTGCGCCTCACGCGAGCCACCCATCGTTCACTTGGGAGTCGGGAATCGATGTCGGATGCACGCCGCTTTGTCGCCCTCGATGGGCCGTTTGCGATGTACCGCGGGGGTGAGCTCTCCGAGGTGACGATCGCCTACGAGACCTGGGGTCAGCTCAGCGGCCGCGGTGACAACGCCTTGCTGCTGTTCACCGGGATGTCGCCCAGTGCCCATGCCGCAGCCAGCGCCGACGATCCCTCGACCGGCTGGTGGGAGTTCATGGTCGGTCCCGGCAAGCCGATCGATACCGATCGCTTCTTCGTTATCTGCATCAACTCGTTGGGCAGCTGTTTCGGCTCGACGGGGCCGGCCTCGATCGATCCAGCCACTGGCGACCGCTATCGCTTGGGCTTCCCCAAGCTATCGGTCGAGGACATCGTCGCCGCCGGCCGCCGGGCGTGCCAGCAGCTCGGCATCGACCACGTCCATACGGTCGCCGGGGCCTCGCTGGGCGGCATGGATGTGCTCGCGTACGCACTGATGTATCCGGGCACGTATCGCGATCTGGTAACCCTGTCGGCTGCCGCTAGCGCGACGCCCTTCTCGATCGCGTTGCGCTCGATCCAGCGCGACATGATCCGCGCCGATCCGGCCTGGTCGGGCGGTGACTACGCCCCCGGTGCCGGGCCGATCGAGGGCATGCGGGTCGCGCGCAAGCTGGGCATGATGACGTATCGCTCGGCCGAGGAGTGGCTCGAGCGCTTCGGCCGCGAGCGCATCGCCTCGCCCGATGCGAGCCAGTATCCGTTCGAGATGACGTTCCAGGTCGAGTCCTATCTCGCCGCCAACGCCGCGCGCTTCGTCGATCGGTTCGACGCCAATTGCTACCTCTACCTGTCGCAGACGATGGACTTGTTCGATGTGGCCGAGCACGGGGACGGCCCCGCCGAGGCGGCGATGGCGCGGGTGGACGCGCGCCGCGCCCTGGTGGCGGGTGCGCACACGGACTGGTTGTTCCCGCTCTGGCAGCAGCGCGAGGTGGCCGCATTGCTCGAGCAAGCGGGGGTCGATGTCACCTTCCACGCACTGGACTCGATCCAGGGCCACGACGCCTTCCTCATCGACGAGGCCCGCTTCGGCCCCATGATGG
The DNA here is from genome assembly GCA_964445325.1 of uncultured Ectothiorhodospiraceae bacterium. Classification (GTDB taxonomy): domain Bacteria; phylum Pseudomonadota; class Gammaproteobacteria; order XJ16; family Halofilaceae; genus Halofilum. Next base: position 12,008 of record CAYUKN010000018.1, on the reverse strand, counting down.
CGTCGTTCCTCGAGGGCATGCCCGACTGACACGGACGCAGCGACCCCAGTCGGCCCGCCTCGACTCAACCAGCGCGTGCGCCGCGGTGAAGCTTGCCCGGCCGTCGTGATCGCCCGGGCAAGCACACGGCGTGCGTGGCACGGCGGCGAGCGTTGTCGATACCGCCCGGCACGTGCTCATGGGGCGCGCGCGTCGGTCCAGTGCGGGTAGTCGCTGCGCAGCTTGCGCAGGCCGAAGTGGCGCTCGACCCAGTCGACCATCGACGGGGTGAGATTGAGATCGCGCGCGGCCGCGGGCGCGCTCAGGTCGAATGTGCGCCGCGCGTCGCCGTCCGGGGCTCGTAGCGTTACCCGCCGCGGCAGGCCCAGCGCGACGAAGTCCGCCGCACGCCCCTGGTAGTGCAGCGACGAGCGCGCCCCCGACCGGCTTGCATAGACCACGTTGTAGGCATCGGCCATGGCCTCGGCCCGCCGGACCGTCTCGCGCCAGCCCTGCGGGTGGCGCCACGCGATGGGGATATCGAGGCCCCATGCCCGGTTGAGGCGTTCGAGCTTGGCCACGCGCGCGTCGACCTGGTCCGCACCGCTCGCCCGGCTCAGGATGAACGCGCCATACATGAGGTAGCCGCGCTCGCGGTGGCGCACGGTCGAGGCGAGCACCGCCTCGGCGCCCTGGGCGCGCAGCTGCCCCAGCAATTCGTCGATGCGATCGGCGAAGCCCGGTGCGCCGTGGCGCCGCAACGCCTGCAGGCGGGCCGCTTGATCGGCGGGGTTCTCGTAGCGCGCGCTCCAGCGGGGTCCCAGCGGGGCCCCATCCGGCGGCGGCTCGAGGTCGGCTGGCTGGGGCGGCTTGGTCAGGGCGAGGTTGCCAACGCGATAGCGTGGGCTCGTGTCCCCGAAGACGTTGTCCGGCCCCAGCAACAGCCCGGCGCGGCGCGCGCGCCCCGCGTGGATCCAGACGGTGGCGGCCTCGTGGCCCTGTACCCGGGCGGTGGCGAGATCGTCGAGGAGGTACAACAGGCTGGTGACGACGACGGGGCGGCGCAGCGTCTCGCGGGCGGCCCGTACCAGCGGCTCGCCCGGGGGTGTCTCGGCGAGGTCGGTGAGCACGTGACGATCGATCGGGACACCCGCGAGCTCGATAGTGGCCTGGGCGAGGCTTTGCGCCGCTGCCGCGAAGGTGGCGCGCGGCCCCCCCGCATCGGGAGCGGGCAGGGTGTCCCACGAGCGGTTCGTGGCAATGGGCGCGGGCTCGGGGCCGGCCTGCACGGCGGTGGCGAGTATGAGCAGGAAGGCGGCGAGGGTGCGGCTCATGGCCTCGCTACTATAGCGCGCCCGGGCCGGCGTTGGCACCGGCGAGCGGGGGGCGTACCGTACCCGATCGTGCGACACATCGAGGGATCGGACCCATGGATCGACCGCAACGGGCGACCAGGCGGCGCCGCTGGCTCATCGGCCTGGCCGTCGCGGCGGCGCTATTGCTATGCGCGGCCGCGACCGTGCCGGTGGTCGTCGGCATGCAATCCCAGTCCCGCCTGGATACGATCACGACGCGCGCGAGCGAGCGCGTGGCCCGACTGGAATGGTCGATCGAGTCGTTCGAGCAAGGCGCCTACAGCTCACGCGCGAGCACCCGCATGACCTGGCGCTTCCCCGAGGCCGAGCGCCCGCCGGCCGATCTCGAGCTGCGCCACCGCATTCACCATGGGCCGCGCCCGAACGGTCTCTACTGGGCGCGGGTCGAGACCGTGCCCGTGCTCGACAACGGCGCCGGTGCCCGGCTCGCGGCAATCTACGACGAGCGCGCCCCGTTCGCGGCGACCTATACCGAGGGCGTGACGGGCACCCAGAGGCTCGATGTCCGCTCGCCGGCAGTCGCCGCCAACGCCGGCCCGAGCGGCCGTGCTGTAGTCACCTCGCAGGGCTTCGATCTGCGCGTCGAGCGCAGCAAGAGCGAGCAGACGGTCACGATTGACGGCGAGCTCCCGGGCTTCGAGCTGCGCGCCGACAGTGGCCGGATTCGGCTGCACGATCTGACTGTCACCGGCGAGCTCGATCAGAGCCAGGCCCTGACGACGGGCCAGCTGCGACTGGCACTGGCCGGCGTCGACCTGCGGCGACGCCATAATGCCGACCGCGAGCCGGACGACTTCCTTGCGCTGCGCCGGCTACGGATCAGCGAGCACCTGGATGAGGCGGAAGGCGCCTTAGCGGGCCGCGTGTCGGTCGAAGCCGATGATCTCGCCGTGGCGCGCGAGCGCTACCGCGATCTGCGCGCGGAGGTCGCCGCCGAGGGCATACCCGCGACACTGATCGAGCGCTTGAATCGGGCGGCGCGCGAGGCAAACGCCCAGGGCAAGGCGCCCCGGGCGGCCATGCTGAGTGCCCTGCAGGTGTTTTCGCCGGCCGAAGCGGTGGCACACGGGCCCAGTATCCGGCTCGAGCGGATCGCCGCGAAGACGCCGTCGGGACCGGTTCGGGTCGACGGCCGCGTCGGCGTCGATGGGGACGCGCGCGTCCAGGGATGGCTGGATGTCCTGCTTACCCTCGATGCCCGCTTGCGTATCGACGTACCCACCAGGCTCGCGCGTGCCCTCGCGGCGCGCTACTTCGCCCGCCAGGCCGACGCCTCGGGGTCATCGCCGAGTGACGAGGCGCTCGCCGCCCGCGCCGCCGAGCAGCTGGCCGCGCTCGAGCGCAAGGGCTGGATCAATCGGCAGCAGGGTCAGGTCGATTCGGAGCTGACGTTCGAGGCCGGCGCCCTGCGAATCAACGACCAGCGCGTGATCGATCTGGGCCGGATGTTCGGGCGCTGACTCGAGCCGAGGACCGGCGGTCGCAGTGGGGGGCACTGGTCTCTCGATCCCAGAGGCCCTTGGTATCGCGGGTGAAGCGCTCGCGTGCGTGCAGTTGGCGCGAACCCGTCTTTCAGAGCTGATACAGATCGGGCTCGAGGCGCAGGGCGCGCCACTCGGGGGGCCGTCGCGGAAACGACACCGCACGGCGCGCACACGGGCGTCGATGGTGTCGCCCTCGCCGTCGGCGGGCGGGGTGTCGGCGACCCAGGCGGCGAGATGGTTCGCGTGGGTTTGCCGATCCCAATAGCGCTCCGCCTCCGCGTCGGCAAGATGCACGGTCACACACTCGAGTGCGATTCGTTGGTGCAAGACTTGCCAGTCGAAGCACAGCGCGGCCCGCGGGTCGTCGCTGAGCTGCTGGCCTTTGCCGCTGCGCCAATCCGGGAAGAACACGGGCCCGCGCGCGTCGACGCCCGCGATCGTCGCCATGCGCACCGAGGGCCGCGTGGTATGGCCCGCGCTGGCCAGCGAGGCGGTGGTGCTGTGGTCCAGCTCGCGTTGGCGTGCCGCGTCGAACAGCCCGCGCAAGCGCTGGACCGGCTCGGGCGTCTTGGCGACGTCAGCGCGCATGGGGGGTTCCATCGACCGGGCAGTGCGCCGATCCCATTACAGCGGCGTCGCCACCGCGCTGCTTGCATCGAGGGGCTCGCTGACGGAGCATCGAGCCCGCCGCGGCAGACGCGCGGTCGTCGCCAGGAGGTCAGTCGATGGATCTGCCCGCGGAAGAGGTGCGCGTGCTCGGGGCCTTGGTGGAGAAGGGCGCGACGACGCCCGACCAATACCCCCTATCGATCAACGCGCTGGTCCAGGCGTGTAATCAGAAGAGCGCGCGCGAGCCCGTCATGAACCTCGCCGAGGGCGATGTGCGCGCGGCGGTGGCCGCGCTCACGCAAAAGGGGCTGGTCCGCCAGGCGTCGACGACGGGGCGCGTGAGCCGGTTCGAGCATCGCCTGGGTGATAAGCCGGGCACGGCCTTGCGCCTGGCGGACGAGTCCCTCGCCGTGCTGTGCGTGCTCATGCTGTGCGGTGCGCAGACGCCGGGCCAGATCCGCGGGCGCGCCCAGCGGCTTGCCGCCCTCGACAGTGTCGACGCGGTCGAGGCGGCGCTGAACCACCTGGCCCAGCATGCCGACGGCCCGCTGGCCGAGCGGCTTCCGCGGGAGCCGGGCAAGCGTGAGCACCGCTGGCGCCATTGCCTTGGCCGTGGTGACGAGCCGGGTGCCTCGGCGGCCACCGAGGTGTCCGCGCAGGGATCGCTCGGCGACACCGGCAGCGACGACTTGGAGGCCCGGGTGGCCGAGCTCGAGCGGGTCGTCGAGCAGCTCCAGGCGTGGCTCGAGCGCGACTGAAGAAAGCAACGGGATCCCTGGGGCCCGGCTTGCGATCCGGGCCCGCACGCTGGCCGATGCGGCTGAGGTCGCTCGGGTGGGGTGCCCGGGTCACGCCCCCCCACCGAGGCAGCGCTCGGCCAAGCGCTGGAAGTCCGCCAACAGTGCCCGGCGCTCGCGCGCGAGGACCTCGGCCCAATCGTTGTGGTGCCACAGGAACGTGCGCACCAGGATCTTGTCGCGGTAGAGCACGACCTTGCCGCGATAGCTCAGAGCGGCCAATCCGGTCGGCGGCAGCGCCAGCAGGTACAATGCGATCAGCGGCGTGCTCATCGCAGTGAGATGCCAAAGCGACAGGCCGACCGCGAGGTAGGTGAGTGCGAACGCGGTGACGCCGATGCCGAAGTAGGCGAATGCGCGCACCGCGTCCTCGCGAAAGCGCCGCGCGAGCCAGCGGGTGACCAGATAGGGCACGATGTTGTGGCCGGCGCCGAATAACGCTATGGGCGCGACCGCCACGGCGTAGAGCGTCATCCGCAGGCGCAGGAGGCGCTCGCGCACGGGCGCGTCGAATCGCCCGGCGGCGACCGCCCGCCGCAGCTCCGTCTGCGCCAGATGGTCGTTGTAGCGCCTGACGCGCTTGCGCAGGTCGGCGACGGCGTCGGGGGCGTCGATGCGCGCCTGCTGCAGGACGGTGTTGATGCGGTAATGGCCCTGCACCTGCTCGTCTAGTGGCGGGGCGCCGTCGGTGGCGCGTCCGAAGTACCAGTCCCAAAGGGTGAGCAGCCAGCGCCGGAGGCGGGATCGACGGTCGCGGGTATAGGGCGTCGACGCCGCGGCCAGCTCGCGGCCGAAGATCGCGGCGAGTTCGCCCGCCAAGACCTCGAGCTCGCGATCCTCGGCCTGGGCAGTAGCGGCGCGTAGCGCCCGGTATAGCTCGTCAGTCAGCGCCGCAACGGCATCCTCGGGATCGCGCCGGTGGCGATCCGCATAGGCCGCCACCGGTATGGGCGGGGCGAAGCGCAGCACCACCGACGACAGCAGGAACTCACGCGCGCCGAAGACGATCCCGACGGGTACGATGGTCAGGCCCAGCGAATAGCCGTTGCGCGCCTCGGCGCCCAGTGCCAGGCGCGCGGCTCCGCTGCGCAGCGCGCCGAGGCGCCCGCTCGGCGAGTTGTGGCCCTCGGGGAAGATGCCGACGCAGCCGCCGGCCTCGAACAGCTCGTAGACGCGTTCGAAGGCCTCGAAATTGCGGGCCCGATGATCGCCGGCCTCGCCGCGGCGATAGACCGGGATCGCGCCCAGGCTTCGCAGCAGCACGCCCATGGCGCGGGGTCGAAAGAGGCCGCTGCGGGCGAGATAGTGCACGGTCCGCGGTACCTGCGTGGCGAGCAGGATCGAGTCGAGGATGGAGCCGGGGTGATTGGCCGCCAGCAGCACCGGGCCGCGGCGCGGAAGCCGATGGCCGCCGATGACTTGCACCTGGGCGAAGTAGAGGTGCGACACCACCCGGAAGAATTGTATCAATAGGCGATACACTCTCACCGCTCATGCCACCGGGGCGCGTGTCGTCGCGACCATCGCAGCCCAAGCGCGGCCGGGCAAATCGAGGCGCCGCTGGCGGCGCGTGCGGGATGATCCATGCAGCGAGCGCGCGAACAGGATCGACCGTCGTGATGCCGGACTACGATGTGGTCATCGTCGGCGGCGGGGCCGCCGGTCTCATGTGCGCCATCGAGGCGGGTGGCCGGGGCCGGCGCGTGCTCGTCATCGAGCGGGCCGAGCGTTGCGGCAAGAAAATCCTGATGTCGGGCGGTGGTCGCTGCAACTTCACCAACCTCTACGTGGAGCCGGGCGCCTTTATCTCGGGTAATCCCCACTTCCACAAGTCGGCGCTCGCGCGCTATACCCAGTGGGACTTTATCGCACGGGTCGAAGCCCACGGCATCGCCTATCACGAGAAGGAGCTCGGCCAGCTCTTCTGCGATGGCTCCGCCAAGCAGATCGTGGCGATGCTGCTGGACGAGTGTGCCCGGGTGGGCGTACGCGTCGCCGTCGGTGCCGAGGTCGAGCGTGTCGACCGTGTCGCCGGTGGCTTCGCCCTGGAAACCACGCTCGGTCGCGTCGGCTGCGAGTCGCTGGTGGTGGCGAGTGGCGGTTTGTCCATCCCCAAGATGGGCGCGAGCGGCTTCGGCTACCGGATCGCCCGCGAATTCGGCCACACCGTCGTCGACCCCGAGCCCGCCCTGGTGCCGTTCACGCTCGCCGGCGATGAGCTCGCCGCCTACCGCGACCTCAAAGGGGTATCGGCCGACGTCACCGCCGCCTCGCAAGGACCGGCGTTCGCCGCGGGGATGGTGTTCACCCACCGCGGCATCAGTGGGCCGGCGATGCTCCAGGTCTCGTCCTATTGGCAGCCCGACTCGCGGGTGACTGTCGATTGGCTTCCGGGCATGGCAGGCGGTGATTGGTTGCTAGAGCGCAAACGCGAGCGCCCCGACGCCGAACTGCACAACGTGCTCGCCGAGCAGCTCCCCAAGCGCCTCGCCGCGCGCCTGTGCGAGCTCGGCTGCTCGAGCCAACCCTTGCGTCACGTAGCCGATCGGCGCTTGCGCGCCTTCGGCGAGCGCCTCAATGCGTGGTCGTTTGCGCCCGATGGCACCGAAGGCTACCGCACCGCCGAGGTGACATCGGGTGGTGTGAGCACGCAGGAGCTATCCTCGCGCACGATGGCGTCGAAGCGCGTCAGCGGGATGTATTTCATCGGCGAGGTCGTCGATGTCACGGGCCACCTGGGCGGCTATAACTTCCAATGGGCCTGGGCCTCGGGGTATGCCGCCGGCCAGGTCGTGTAGGTTGGTGGACAACGCAAAGATGCGAAGGGGTAATCGGCGATAAGGGGGATTGTGTACGATCGAGTTCGCGCGAAGGCGCGAAGGACGCAAACGTGAAAACAACAAGAGAATGGTATTCAGGTCATTATCTTTTGATGAAATGGCGAGGATCAATAGCAGAGTGGGTTGAGGCTGTAATTCCAGTCGAATTGTATGAATCGATTCATATTGGACTGTCCGGCGCGCCCTTCGCGCCTTTGCGTGATTGTCGCTCACGGCCCTGAACGAAGCAGGGAGCCGGAGATTGACTGGTTGGGTGTGTATGGAGATCGAAACGCCCTATCCGCTTTGTAGGGCGCGTGTATAGCCATCGTAGAGCGTCTGCTGTGCAGCCGCGGGCGCGTCCTCGTGGCAGCACTGGCGCGCGGCGGCCTCGCCGATGCCGAAGCCGTCGAGGAAGGCGGCCGGGCGTTCGCTGGCGCGCATGTAGTCGTCGACGAAACCGCTGAACCGGTCAGCGGTGCCTTCGTCGCCCGTGACGCGGAGCAGGATGTAGTAGATCAGGGTGCGGTGGAGTGAGTCGCCCTCCTGGGCGCCCAGGGCGACGGCGTAAACGGCGGAGAAAGCGGTCGCTACGCCGAGGAAGGCGTCGAGGTCGGCAGTGGTGGTCAATGGCTCGCGCTCGAGCGCGGTCGCGGCATCGGCCAGGGGGGCGATCAGCATGTCCGCCATGGGCTCGGCGAGCTCGGGCGCGCGTGCTGCGGCACCGGTGTCGTCTTCCATCGATCAGGCCATTTGCGACGTTGTGCTTGCGCCCATGGGCACACCGGCGGTCGGCCATTCCGCGGCGACCTCGTCCGGGGTGAGCCCACCGGCACGGAGCGCGCGTGCGGTCAGTGCGTCCAGGGTATCGTGCCAGCGCGCCTCGAAGTCCTCGACGTCGTAGGGCGGCACGACTTGCCAGGCGCGTGGCGTGGCGGACACGGCGGCGGTCTCGCTGACGAGATAGCCCGCCTCGCCCGGCTGGAACACGAGCCCGGCGCCCGCCTGGCGCGAGCGCACGCGCGACACCGAATTATGGACCAGATGACGCACGCTCGCGCGGCGCCAGTGGTGCAGGGCGTGGTAGAAGGTGTGGAACAGCGTGTCCTCGCGCACGGCCAGGACCATGCGCAGATCGGGCGGTATCTTATGCCAGACTTGGTACATGTGTTCGGGGTCGGCGGCGGCCTGAACGTAGCGCAGCAATATGTCCTGCGGGCGTAGCCCGGCCTTGTCGATGCTGTCGACGAGGCCGGGCTCCATGGCGGTTCGGGCGGCGCCCAGCATCTCCCAGTTGATGCCGGTGGCATCGATGAGCTGCTGGTGGCCGTCGCCGGCCCGCATCAGAAATCGGTTGCGCGGGTGGCCGCGCTTGTTGAGCTCGCGTTCGAGCATGGCGCCCCCGGTGTCGGGTGAATCCCTGAGAGTGGCGCCACCCGACTCCGTCGGGCAGCGTGTGGTCGCGGTCACCGTGCGCGGGAGGCGACGTGGCCAAGATCCAGCTCGACCTGCACCCGATTGCACGCAAGGGTGATGCCATCGAGGCGGCCCTCAACGACGTCGTGGCCCGCGCCGTGCGCGAGCGCGTCAAGACCGTGGAGATCATCCACGGCAAGGGCTCGGGGCAGCTCAAGAAACGGGTGCTCAAGTTCCTCGAGCGCCCGGACGTCAAGGCGCGCTACGCCCGGGTCGACAAGGATGCAAAGAACTCGGGGCGGTTGTTCGTCTACTTTACGTTCTGACGCCAGCGTGGGCCCAAGACGCTCGGTGACGGCGCCACCTCGTCGGCCCGCCTTGGCGGGATCACCACCACCGTCGCCAGAGCTGGCCCGGCCGCTGCGCTCAGCCCGGCGCGGGCAGTAGACCGGCCGTCATCAAGGCGTCGACGATCAGTCGCAGCGCGAGCACGGTGAGCAATACGGAGACGATCCGTGCGAACCAGCGATCGCTGACGGCGTCGAGCAGGTGACGTCCCAGCCAGTTGCCTGCGATCACGGCGGCGAGGGCGGCCGCCAGCCACGCCAGATAGGGCCCGAAGGTGAAGCCCGCAATCCCGAACGCGACGGTCTTGAGGCCGTGCTGTAGCGCCATGCACGCCGAGAATGTGGCCATGTGGGCGTGGCGCTGCAGGCGCATCGCGCGCAAAAAGGCCGCCACCAGGGGGCCGGTCGCGCCGACGAACAGCGTCGCCGCGCTCGTGGCCGCTCCGCCGGCGACCGTGTAGAGCGGCGAGCGGCTGGCCACCGCGGGGATGGGCACCCAGCAGCACACCAGGATGAAGACGCCCAGCACCAGCTCGAGCCAATGCCCCGGGATCGCCGTGAGCACGCGCGCCCCCGCCGCGGTGCCGATGACCGCCCCCGCGGCGAATGCCAGCACCAGCGGCCAGCGGATGCCCCGGCGCAGCAGCGCCGTGCGCGCGACGTTCGAGCCGCCCTGGATCAACCCATGCAGCGGCAGCGCCGTGCTCGCCGGCAGCACCAACGTCATCACGGCCAGCAGGAACAGACCGCCGCCAGCCCCGGCCACGGTCGTGATCGCCGCGCCCAGGCCCGCCGCTGCGAGCAGGCCGATGGCGCTCACCGGGTCGAGGGGTGCCGGAATCAGGGTGAAAGCCTCCAGCAACGGGATCGCAACGGCGTCCAGGTTGCGAAGATCGAAATCGATGGTGAGGTCGACGCCGCCGCCATCGCCGATGCTGAGCCGCTGATCAGCTTGAGCCCCGTATTCTGACCGTGCGGGACATCGAGCGCGTTGTCACCACTATCGACTTCAACGAGAGTCTTGTTCGGTCCCGCGTTGACCCCTGGACGGATCCAATCATATTCGCCCGCCGGTACGTCCTGATCCTGGAGCAAAAGCTCGCTGTTGCCGTGCTCGTGCTTGAGTCGGTCGATCGACTTCGGGTCGTCGAGATCGATCTCGATGGTCTCGCGGGTGTAGTCGAAGCGGGTGAGGTTGGACTCGCGTTGCTCGACGCTCACACCCGTGTACCAGTCCCTGGCCGCGCTCGATGGTCGCTTCGAAGGCATCCGCGGCATCGGCGTTGCGCCCGCGCTGATCGTAGGCAACGCCCAGGTTGGAATCAGCGCGGCCGTGTCGAGGCCGGCATCGCGGGCGCCTTCGAAGGTGGCGATCGCTGCGGCGAAGTCGCCTTGTTGGGCGGCGCGCACGCCGCTTCGGAATCGCTCTTGGGGATTGGTCCGCGGCCGCGGCGGCTCGCGCGATCAGGAGGGTGACGACAGTGGTCAGCAGGAGCGTCGCCAGCGGGATCGCACGGGCGCGAGTTCGGGCGGTTAGTCGCCTTCGGGCGGTCCGGCGTCGTCGGCTGGTCCGGCGGCTTCCGGCGGCCCCGCGTCGCGGGCGTCCTGTGCCCCCTCGCGGGCCTCCTCGGCAGCCTCTCTGGCATTGTCGGCTGCGTCCCGGGCCTCGCTGGCGGCCTCACTCGCCTCACGGCCCGCGTCGGCCGGGCGCTCGCCCGCCGCTTCGCCGCGTTCACCAGCAGCGCTTGAACCCGGGCTGCGCTCGTCACTGGCTCGGTCTAAACCCGGTGGGTCGATATCCTGGACATACTCCCTCTCGTCGGCCTCGGGGTCTTCGACGACCTGCATCATTACGTCGTCGACCGACGCGCCGTCACCCGGATCCGCCGCCGATGCGATACCCGGGCCGAGCAGTAGCAGGCCGACGACGCAGGTGGACACGCCGAAGCGGCATGCCCCCCACCCGAGTCGGCTCGAAAGGCGTTCAGGCGGTGTCATCGGAACCGCTCCCAGGCGCCATCTGTAACGGAATCACGAGCTCGCGCTCGCCGGTCGGGTGGCGCACGCGTGCGACCACCGATCCAAGTTCCCCGGAGCGCGTGACCCGCAGCGGCAGGCGCAGGCGCGTGGCGCCTTCGGCCAGACGCCCCCGCCAACGGACGGTGCGCTCTCCGGGGGATCCCACCAGCTCCACGCCGGGGGGCAGCTCGACAGCAAACTCGACATCGGCGAGCTGCTCGGGGGCGTCGAAGGCGACGGCGACCTCGTGGACACCGGGCGAATCGATCTCGATCGCCTCGGCGCGCATGGTCGGTCCGTCGCCATTGGACGTGAGGGGCCCGGACAGCAGCACCCCGGCGGCCACGCCGACGACCAGCGTGGCCGCTAGGGCGATCCAACGCCCCGTGGCCGGCTGGCGCTTGTGGGGCGACGCCGCGGGTGCGCCCGAGGCCTCATCCGCCAGGGGCAGCTGACTCAGACCACTGACCATGCGCTGCATCTGGGCATCGAAGCGGGCGCATGCAGCACACTGCTGGCGATGGCCGGCCATCGCGGCCGTGTCACCCGTGAGCCAGCCCTCGTGCCAATCCGTCCAGTTGTCCCGAAATGTCTTGCAGTCCATCGTCTCTCCCCCTTACACCGACTATCACGAATCGCGGGCGTCTTCGGTTCCATCGCTGAGCAGCTCCCGCAGGCGCAGCCGCGCCCGGTGCAGCCGCGATTTGAGCGTGCCGATGGCGGTGTCGGTGATCTCGCCGATCTCGCCGAGACTGTAGCCCTCGACGTCGTACAGGATCACCAGCTCGCGGTGCTCGGGTGACAGGTGGTCGAGCGCCGCCTGCAGGCGCTCGCGCGTGAGCTGGCGGTCGAAGTCGGCGTCGGGCAGCGCTTGGGCCGACGCTTGCTCCTCGGGCAGCGCTTCCGCGTCGACCTCGAAGCCGCTTTGGGCGCGGCGCCAGCGGTCGACGAACAGCCGATACAACACCCGCGTGAGCCAGGGCTTGGGGCGGTCAAGCTCGGCGATCTCGCCGAGACGTGGATACAGGCGCTCGATCAAGTCGCCCAACAGGTCCTCGGCATCGTCGCGATTGCCGGTGAGCCGGATCGCGAGTCGGCGCAGATCAGGCAGCCATGGCTCGATGTGGCGCTCGAAGCGTTTTTGGGCGAGGGAGCGGGTCGG
>CAYUKN010000017.1:19004-31056 GCA_964445325.1 uncultured Ectothiorhodospiraceae bacterium | reverse complement strand
CCAGGCGCGCACGCTGCTGGACTCCGTCGAGGGTCTCGAGCTGAGTGAGCTGCCCGACAGCGAGGTGTGTTGCGGCTTCGGCGGCACCTTCTGCGTCAAGTATCCCGAAATCTCCAACGCGATGGTCGGTGACAAGGCCGAGGCCATCGACAAGACCGAGGCCGACACGGTGCTGGCGGGCGACCTGGGCTGCCTCATGAACATCGCGGGCAAGCTCCAGCGCCGCGGCAGCCGCGTGGTCGTGCGCCACGTCGCCGAGGTGCTGGCGGGCGAGCCCGAGGCACCCCCCATCGGGCATGCGGGCGAGGGGTCATGACCACGCACCGGCCCAGCGCCTTCGCCGACAACGCGCCCGGCGCCATCGCCGACGAGCAGCTCCAGCGCGCGTTGGGCAATATCAAGGAGGGCTTCGTGGGCAAGCGCGCCCGCGCCGCGGGCGGCCTGCCCGAATTCGAGGCGCTGCGCGACCACGCGCGCGATATCAAGGACCACACGCTCGAGCATCTCGACGCCTATCTGGAGTGCTTCGAGGCCCGCGTGCAAGAGCAGGGCGGTCAGGTGCACTGGTGCCCCACGGGCGCCGACGCGCGCGAGGCCGTCGTCGATATCTGCCAGCGCGTCGGCGCCGAGCGCTGCACCAAGGGCAAGTCCATGGTCGCCGAGGAGATCGATCTCTCCGACGCCCTGGAGCGCGCGGGGATCACCCCGATCGAGACCGACCTCGGCGAGTACGTCCTGCAGCTGCGCGACGAGCCGCCGAGCCACATCATCGCGCCCGTCATCCACCTCAACCGCGACCAGATCGCCGAGGACTTTCGCCGCGCGCACTTGAGCCAGCCGGCGACACGCGACCTGACCAGCGCGCGCTCGCTGGTCGACGAGGCGCGCACGACGCTGCGCGAGCATTACCTGGCGGCCGACGTCGGTATCACCGGTGCCAACCTGCTGGTCGCGGAGACGGGCCAGAGCGTGATCGTCACCAACGAGGGCAACGGCGACCTCACCCAGAACCTGCCGCGCGTGCACATCGTGATCGCCAGCCTGGAGAAGGTCGTGCCCACGCTGGAGGACGCGAGCACCATCCTGCGCGTGCTGGGGCGCTCGGCGACGGGCCAGGAAATCACCGTCTACACCACCTTCTCCGCCGGCCCCGGGCGCCCGGGCGACGCCGACGGCCCGGACGAGTTCCACGTGGTGCTGCTCGACAACGGGCGCACGGGCATGCTCGGCACGGAATTCCAGGAGATGCTGCGCTGCATCAAGTGCGGCGCCTGCATGAACCACTGCCCCGTCTACACCGCGGTCGGCGGTCACTCTTATGGCGCGACCTACATGGGCCCGATGGGGGCGGTGCTGACCCCGGCGCTGCAGGGCGTCGAAGAGGCGGGCCACCTGCCCAACGCCTCGACCTTCTGCGGCCGTTGCGAGGCCGTGTGCCCGGTGCGCATCCCGCTACCCGGGTTGATGCGGCGCTGGCGCGAGCGCGAGTTCGAGCGCCATCTCACCCCGCTGCCCATGCGCTCCGGTCTGCGCACGTGGGCATTTGCGGCGCTGCGCCCGCGCCTCTACCGCATGGCCGTGCGGGCGCCGCTTCGTGTACTGGGCTGGCTGGGCCGCCGCCGCGGCCACTTCAGCCGCCTGCCCCTGGCGGGTGGCTGGACGCGCCACCGCGATCTCCCGGCGCCGCCCGGGCGGACCTTCATCGATCGCTGGGCCGCGGAGGGCCGCGACGACCCATGAGCGATGGCCGCGAGCGCATCCTGGGCGGAATCCGCCGCGCGCTGCGGCGCGGCCCGCTGGAGGCGGACGCCACGGCCGCGCTCCAGCGGCGCCTGAACGAGCGCCCGCGGGGGCCTGTCCCCGCGGGGGGCGAAACCGAGCTGACGGCGCTGTTTCGGCGCAAGGCCGAGGCCGCCTCGGCGACGGTGGCACCGCTGGCGTCGTGGGCCGAGATCCCCGCGGCCGTGGTGTCCTATCTGCGCGAGCGCGACCTGCCCATGGAGGCTTGTCTCGCGCCGCATGCCGATCTCAGCGAGCTCGGCTGGTCGGCGGCCGCACCCATGCTGAGCCTGGACGCCGGCCCGCCCACGGGCGAGACCGCCGTGGGCATCGCCCGGGCGCATACCGGGGTCGCCGAGACGGGGACGTTGCTCCTGCATTCGGGGCCGGACGCACCGACCACGCTCAACTTCCTGCCCGAGTTCCACATCGTCGCGCTGGGCGAGCGCGACCTCGTGGGCGTCTACGAGGCGGCCTGGGACCGCCTGCGCACCGCCGATGGCTGGGTGCCGCGAACGGTGAACATGATCACCGGCCCGTCGCGCACCGCCGATATCGAGCAGACGCTGCAACTCGGCGCTCACGGACCGCGCGCGCTGCACATCCTCCTGGTGGCCGACGCGCCCCGCTGAAGGACGGCACCCGTCGTGTATCCGGGCGCAGCCCGGAGGCGCACGACCGTTTGCCGTTGGAATCGGCTGTTGCACTGAGCGCTCGCTGGGGCGCCCATGGTCTGGTCGCGGTCGGCGCGGCGCTCGAAGCCGGAGACCTACGCACGATGCGCCCTGCGGCGATGCTTTTCGATCCGCCACCGCATCCCGCTACCCGCTCTGGGCCAGCGTACGTATTCGCTTCTTGATGGCCGCTGACGATCGGCTCGTCAACTGCCCCAGGACCTCGGCCAACTCGTCGCGATCGCTGACGGCCTGATTCACCTCGGTGCGCACACGCACCGGTTCCCGGCGAACAATGGTCTCCCCTCGGCGGATCACGAGCTCGCCTTCGATCGCTGCGGCGAAGCGCTCGCCGCGCGACGGCTGGATGACCGCGACGACGGCATCGGCGAGGAGATCGATGTCCTCCTCGCGCTGTGTCCGTGGCGCGTTGTCGTCGGGGTAGGTGCCGTCCCAGTCGCCGCGCACGCGCGCGATGTCGAGCACGAGCTCGGCGCTACGCCCCGACGCGCCCGCGTCGGGGCGCAGGGAAGCCGTGAGCTCGTCCGCCAGGGCCTCGCGAAATGCGTTCTGGCCCTCTGGGTAGATGGGGTCGGTGTCGTCCGGGTCGAGCCCGACATCGAAATCCGGCGGGATCTCGGTGGCCACTGGCCAGTCGCGGGTGAGTGTCACCTCGGCGGCGGGCACGGTTACGCTGCCCGTCTCCTCGGCCGGCTGGACCTCGATGCCTTCGGTCGCGGCGCAGCCGGCCACCCCCATCAAAGCGGCCGCTGCGACCGCGAGCATCCAGTATGCCTGGTGTCGTGTCACGGTCACGGACTCCGAGCAACGCTTCCCCAACCCGTAGCATTGCCGCCAGCGCTACCCCAAACCGGCAACCCCTGTAAGCGGATGGCCCCGCCCCGTGCGTCGCGCGCTCGGCCGGTGATAGCGCAGGCTCCTGCAGCGCCCGGGACCAGCGCGCCCGCACGCGCTACGATCGCACGCATTGGCATCGCTGAGCCCGGGACCTGCGCGATGACCGAGCGCCGCATCCTGATTCTGTCCGCCGCGGGTGCGCTCGCGGCGCTGCGCTACCTCGCCAACGAGCTCGATGTCGCCGTCTGCTGAGCGACTCCGGCCGACGTTCGCCGCGGGTGGCGCGTAAACGCCCCGGGTGGCTCGCTATTGCGCCGCGATCAGGAGACTGCAGCAGGTCAATCCGCCTTCCGCCTTCGCCAATTCGTCGGCATCGACCGTGGCCACCGTCAGGCCGGCTTGCTCGAGCCGTTGCCGCGTCTTCGGGAACGCCGCTGCCACCACGACGCAGTCGCCCAGCCACAGCGCGTTCGCGGCGAACGGCTCGTCGGGGTGGACCTCGATCCGGTCGAACTCGGCGAACACGGCGGGGTCGATCCAAGCCGGGTTGAGCAAGACGGTGCCGTCGGCCACCTGCGTGACCGCGGTCTTGAGGTGCAAGGCGCCCGACACTGCAACCGCCACCACCTCGTAGCCGTACGGCGATACGATCCGGCGCAACTGATCGATGCCGTCATCGCTGGTGCGTTCGCTCCGGCCGACGAATAGCCGGCGACCGATCCGGAGGACGTCGCCGCCCTCGAGCGTGGCGGGCGCTTCAATGGACGCGAGCTCGCGATAGCGCTGCAGCGCCTGCGCCACCGACTCGACCTCGGCTCGCCGCGATTGGGCCCCGGGGCGCGTGACCACCGCGATCTCGGGTAGTACGACGGCGGCGTCCTCGACGAAAACCGAATCCGGCAAGTCGTCCGCCCTGGTCAGCTCATGGACGCTGCAGCCGAGCTCCCCCAGTAGCTCGCAGTAGCGACGGTGTTGTTGCCCGGCTCGCTCCGCGTCGATGGGTACGCGCTCAACGTGGGTGAGTTCGGCAGAGGCTATGGATGGGGGTACAGGGCGCGTCAGTGCGATCGTCATGTTCGGGATCCTGCCCGTTATCCCAGTGCATGCCAAGCAGCGCGGCGCTATCTGCAAAAACCACCGAGGGTTGCCAGGCTCATCAGCGCAGGACGACAAGTCGACTGATGGATCGGGGTCGCTGTTACCTCAAACCGAGCGCAATAGGAAAGCCACAGCATGATTGCTCGACCGCTGCGAAGGGCGATCCCTATTGCCTGGCTGATTGCCATTTTCCCCAAGACTCGGTCTCGAACCGTGTCGGACCTGCTGCTCATGCAACCAGTGACACGGATTGCAAAAAAGGGCGGTAACGGAGCAGCTGTACGCTCTGCAACGAAGTCGCCGTTGTTATTCGATCTCCTGTTTTTGCTTCATGCTCACCGCACGGCCAAGAGCCACGTATATCGAATCGTGAAGGTTTTCTGCAAGCGTGTCTTGTTGTCGCGAGGTTGGGGTGGGAGTCACGGCCTTGGGGACATCATCGATAACCGCGACCGTCGATTGCAGAGGCATGCGCGAGTCGAATCGGACCCATGGGCGCCTCCGGGGCCGCGCGGGGCGGCGTGTCCCGTGGTATCGGGACCCTGGTTCAAGCCGGTTGCCGGGCGTGACACGGGGGCGGGCAGCCGGCGGCGAAAGGCGTCTGAGCAAGCAAGCCGGTGGGGCGCTAACGAGTGGATCGATCCGCTCTTGATCGGATGGCCCCATCCATGCGCGAGCCCGCCACCCGGATCAAACGCTCGGCCGGCGGCGCATTCGGACGCCCCGGTCGCGCGCCGCGCTGCATCTTCGTGCACAGAGGCTACACTGAAACGAGGCGGCTGCCCTGAGCGGAGTCACCGCTCCGAAAGCAGCCTCGCGATGGACGCCTCCGAGCGCGAGCGCTGTCGTTGCCACTTCGCGTTATCAGTGGCATGTATATTGCTGGGTGATCGGTGGGTGCAGCGCCACACCGAAACCACGCCGAGAGCGGTACGAGGTAATGGACGACACGCAACGGTTCTCCCAGAAAGCATTCCGCGAGTTCATCGGCGAGGCATCCGCTGAGTCGCTGCGGAATCTGCCCAGGGAACGCTTGCCGCGCTCCATCCCCTTGAACGCCGTCGACGCGCGCGTCGAGCCCGATAAACAGGCGGCGCTCAACGAGCTTGCATGGGCGGTGAGCGAGCGCGATATGGCGCACCTTTGCGAGGCCGCGGACAAGCTGCCGGTCCCGATCCGCGAGGCGCTCGAGACGGCCGAGGCCGCGAGTACACGCGATGCCCGCGAGCTCAAACGCCGTACCGAGCGCCTCGAGCAGGCTTGGGGTGAGCACGGCTTCGGTGGCGATTCAGCGAGCGACCGCAACCAGGATTGGGCGCACGCACGCCCGAAGGCCAAGGATGTGGGCGAGGAGGTCGGCCAGCTCCACCGGGCGCTCGCGCTGCTCGGCCAGGCCATTCGCGCTGATGCCGGCCTGCAGTCGCGCATCGACGACGCCCGAGCCCGCGGCCAGCGCGTGCTGCGGAGCCTGGAAACGGTGCTGGGTCGCTTCGAGCTGCTCGAGATCGACGTCGCCCAGCGCGACATGAGCGGCCGCCGCGAGCGCTGTGAGATCCAGCTGGCGCGGCGGCGGGAGTTGGATGACCAGATTCGCGCAGTCGAGGACAAGCTGCGCCAGCCACCGGGGCTGCTGCGACGGCTGACCTCGCCGCGGATCGTGCGCATGCAGCGCCAGACCCTGGAAAAACGGCTCGACCATTTGGTGCGCCAGCGCGACCGCTTCGACGCCCTGGTCGCCGAAGACGATTTGATGCACTGGCTGGATGTGCTCGTTGACGCGAGCCTCTACGTGCCCGACGAGCATTGGCGCCAGCGCGCACGGCGCACGCGATTGCAACTGTTCCGATTGTTGAATCTGTATTGCCTGCAACAGGAGGAGGCGGCGCACGAGGTCGCCATCGGGGCGGTGCCCGGCGTCAATCGCCGGGAGGCGATCGCGTATTACCTCGGTAGCGAGCAGTTCATCCTCAATTACTTCTCGCGCAAGCGCAAAGAGGTGACCGCCTGGCTCGGCGGTGCCGCCGATGAGAAACTGGCGCGCCTGGAAGAGGTCCGCGCCGCTATTCTGTCCGATTACCGGCGCAACAAGCACCGCACCGGCGAGCTGCTCGACGTGACCTCGACCGAGGCCGCGGGGCTGGCCTCGCGCCCCGCGGGCTAACGGGCGTCCGAGTATCCCCGCCGTAGCGAGCGCGTAGCACGGCGTGGCGATTTTGCGAGCCGCGTCCCCCGATGACGCGTGCCATGCCCTCCCCCTTCACGAACGAATTCACGCCGGCCGCGATCACGATCGCGCGCACTGCGATCGACGGCGAACATCGCGCTGGCCCGTCGCGCGATCCCGCGCTCCATAACGCGCGGCGCCCGCGCCATGTCAACCAATGGCGAAGCACTCGCGCGCGTGCTCGCGCAGCGAATCCAGACCGAAGCGATCGATCATGCGCAGGTACTCGGGCTCGACCCGATTGTCGGTGTCGACGTCGGCGAGTGCGCGCACACCGATGGCGTGGCCGCCCTGGTAGTACGGCATGATCGCGCTCTCGCCGCGCTCGAAGCCGTCGAACAGTAGCTGGCTCTTGAGGAAAACACGCTCGTTCTCCATCAACAGCGGACGCACGCCGCGTACGTAGCGGCTGTAGGACTCCGCGATAACGCGCCGGTCGGGTCGGTCGCGCAAGCCGTGGTCGGCTAGCTGGTCGCGCAAGTAGTGCGCCGCGGATTGCTCCTCGCCCCGCCGCGTCGCGCCGTAGCCCTCGGCGACCACGGTGAGCGAGTGATCGCGGGCTTGCAGGGCGGCCGCGATGTCGTCGAGGACGGCGCCCGGCGGTTCCATCTGCGGCAACATGATGAGGTGCGCGCGGGCCGAGGCGCCGCAGTGCAGCACGTGCTTGCCGCCGCGATTGCCCATCATCTCGAGGATGTAGTGGCGCTTGTGGGTCATCGCATCCTCGAACAGCCCGCGTGCGATCCGCGCCCCCTCCTCCAGTGCGGTGAGGAAACCAATCGAGCGGTCGCCCTGGAGGTCGCTGTCGACGGAGCAGTTGACGAAGCCGGTGCGTATGCCCGCCGGCAAATGCTGCATCAGCGCCTTGAGCGCCTGGAGTGTACCGTTGCCGCCGATCACGATGAGCGTGTCCATGCGCTGCTCGGCGACGAACGCCGCAGCGGCGGCCTGGGTCGCGGGATCCTCGAAGCCGCGGTAACGCTCGGCACGGAACGGGCTGCCGGCGTCACCGATGTGGCCGTAGAGATTGCGCACCCAGTCGTCGCGGCCGAGGCGGCGTGCGCTGATGTCCGGGTTCATCGTGAGGCGCTCGATCCGCATCGTCTCGAAACCCGCGTCGGCGAGCGAGCGGAAGCCCTCGCGCGCCGCCCAGACCGCGTAGCCGCGCGCCTCCGCCTCCTCGGTGAGCGCCACGGCGACGGCGGTGTAGCCGGGCGCTGAGCCGCCATCGAATACCAGCAGGACTCTTCCCGTCTGCGTCATGTTTCCTCCAGAGGCTGAAGTCGAGGGCACGTCCGGTGTCTGGAGCGGGCCGCGCCAGTGGCCACCGCGGCCCGATTGAAACCCAAACAGGTTGGCGCCGGAACCGTCGCCCGCGTCGGTGTCAGTCGCTGCGCCGGGTGGAACTGGTTTCACACGCGGCCTCCCCGTCGCAGTGCCGGGGGCATCCGTGGGCGCCCGGGCGTCTGCCCGCGATTCACCGCCGCTGACTTGACCGTGATCAAACCGCTACGCTGTGTCATACGGTTCCATCAGGATGTTGCAATTCACGGGGAAGTTTGGCGCTGGTGCCCCGGCCTCGGCCGGATCGCGGGTGCCGGTGTCGAACCGGAGGGGAGAATGATGTTGCGCTCCGTTACGAAGACTGCGCTGGCAGCGGCCCTTTTGACGGGCAGCGGCGCAGCGCACGCTGCCGACGATGACCTGATGCAGCGCGCGCAGGAGATGTTCAAGCCCATTCCCGAGGAGCCACCCGAGCTCGAGGGCAACCCGCGCACGCCCGCCAAGGTACAGCTCGGCAAGATGCTGTTTTTCGACACCCGGCTTTCGGGTGGCCACACCATCTCCTGCAACACCTGCCACCAGCTGAGCATGGGCGGCGACGACGGCAACGAGACATCGCGCGGCCACCAGGCCCAGAAGGGCCCGCGCAATTCGCCCACGGTGCTCAATGCCGTCTACAACACGGCCCAGTTCTGGGACGGGCGCGCCGAGGATCTGGAGGCGCAGGCCGGGGGCCCGTTGAAGAACCCGATCGAGATGGCGGCGGGCTCGAGCCGCGTCATCGAGACCTTGAAGTCGATCCCGGAGTATCGCCAGCGCTTCGCCCGCGCCTTCCCCGAGGATGACGACCCGGTGACTTTCGAGAATACCCAGAAGGCGATCGCCGTGTTCGAGAGCACCTTGATCACACCGGGCGCGTCCTTCGACCGGTATTTGCGCGGTAACAGCGATGCCCTTGGCGAGCAGCAGAAGGAGGGGCTGGCGGCGTTCATGAACAAGGGCTGTGCCAATTGCCACAACGGCGTCAACCTGGGTGGACAGAGCTACCATCCGTTCGGTTTGGTGGAGAAGCCGGGCGCGGAAGTGCTGCCCGAGGACGACACGGGCCGCTATCAGGTAACCAAGTCCGCCAGCGACAAATACGTCTTCAAGACGCCGTCGCTGCGCAACATCACGCTGACGCGCCCCTACTTCCACAGCGGCAAGGTCTGGAGCCTGAAGCAGGCCGTCGCGATCATGGGTGAGAGCCAGCTCGGTCAGGATCTCACGGATACCGAGGTCGAACGCATCGTCGCCTTCCTCGAGTCGCTGAAGGGCGACCAGCCCGAGGTCAGCCTGCCCAACCTGCCGCCGAGCACCGACGATACGCCCAAGCCGAAATTCGACGACGGTTAGGCGTGTCCCGTTTCGGCGACGGCGATGCCTGCGCCTTGCGTTATACGCCCGCTGATCGGCGGCGGCCGATCAGCGGGCGTGTACTCGCTCGAACATGGCAGCGGCGTTGTAGACGAGCCCAGTCCATGGCCGAGTCACGCGCTGCATAACGACCAGACTGCGAGCACGCCGTCGCAACGGAAGCGGTCCGCGCAGCGCCGCAGCTGGGCGCCGTATTCGCGCTCGGGCCGGGCCTGCTGACGACCGTTCGATTCGGAACCGGATGAAGGCCATGACGGTGTGCGCGGGCGTGGCCAAGCGCGCCTCGCCCGCCCTGGCGTGGTCGTGCTACGCGTGGCGCCGGTCGAAGATCGCGCGCGCAGATCGTGGCGGCGCTCGGGCGCCGGGATGCTCGCGCAGCCGGTGACGACCAGCACGATGGCCGCTACGCTCGCGGAGCGTCGGTGGTGCCTGCGCGCTGGTTTCATCGGGTTGGCCGCTGCAACAACGCCTCGAACGCTCGCCCATGGCGCGCCCCGGCTCGATCCGCTCCGCCGGATTCAGTCGCGGCCCATGAGCGCGAGGTACTCGCCGTAGGCGTAGTGGGGGGTGTCGCCACCGAGCGACTGGATCACGCCGATCGCCTCCAGCCGGCGTAAGTCGTCGCGGGCATCCGCGCAGGCGATCCCGCGGGCCGCGGCGACGGCGCCCGCGCTGGTGACCGGGTTGCGGCACAGGTGGTCGTGGAGCGTCGCCAGATCGCTGCCGGCCTCCGCCGCGCGCCGGCGGTCGCGCTCGCACAACGCCCACAGCCCATCGACGATGGCCGCGACCTCGCGCGCGCTCTCGGCGATCCCCTGCAGGAAGAACTCGAGCCACTCCTCCCAGGCCCCGCGCCCACGCACGGCCGCCAGGTGCTCGGCGTAGAGCGCGGGCTGACGCGCGAAGAACCGGCTCGGGCACAGCAGTGGCTGGCGCAACACGCCGGCGGATCGCAGCAGCAGCGGCACCAGAATCCGCGCCATGCGTTGATTGGCGTCGGCGAATGGCTGGATCGTGGCGAACTGGGCGTGGGCGAGCCCGGCGCGGATCAGCGGTGGCAGGCCGCTGGTGTCGTGGTGGACGAAGCGCTGCCAGTCCGCCATGAGCGCCGGCACCTGGCCCGGAGGCGGCGCGACGAAGCTCGCCTCGGCCGCCTCGTTCCCGCCGATCCAGGTCTGACTCGCCCGCAGTTCGCTCGGGTCGCCGTCGGGGTCCGCGCTGCCCGTCACGCGGGCATGGATCTCGCCCAGAAGGGCCGGCGCCAACGCCCCGCCCGCAGCGATTCGCTGCCAGCCATGCTCGAGCCCGTGGCGCAGGTTCGCCGCGGTCGCGCCTGCGCCCTCGGCGGGGTCGCCGCCCGCATGCGCGATGTGCAGATCGGCCAGGCGCGCCTGGGCACCGGCCAGCTGCGCCGAGCGCAGGGCCTCGACATCGGCGAAGCGTGCCGCCACCAGCGGCGTGGCATCGAGGAGGTGGGCCATGCCGTCGAGGCGGCCCACCGCCAGATCGGCCGCATCCAGCGGGTTGGCCAGGCGGCGCAGCGCGATCGGCGGATCCGGCGGCAGCGGCGGCGGGACCGAGGCGCGCACGCGCTCGCCCCCCACGATGGCGATGGCGGTACGGCACAGCCGATTCTGGCGCGGGTTGCGGCTCACGCGGGCTCGCCCCGGGATGCATGGCACGAAAGCCGAACGGTAGGCGGGCTGGCGAGCCGTGTCCATGTGGCCGACGCCGAGCCATCGCGATCGCCTACACTGTGGCCCCTGGCGATCGATCTGCCACGATGCGCAACCCGCGTAAGCCGAATCAGGGCCCCGCGCGTTGGCCGCAGGCCGGCCGTCGCCGCGACGACCCGCAATGGGGCCGCGCCACGAGGGGCCCCCGCGAGCCGGCACGCGTGCTCGCGCGGCTCGACCGCCTCGCCTGGCTGCTGGATTCCTCGGTGCGGGTACCGCTGACGAACCTGCGGATCGGCATCGACGGCCTGATCGGCCTCGTCCCGGTGGTCGGTGACATCGTCTCGGCTGCGCTGTCGCTGTATCTCATCGCCGAGGCGCGGCGATGCGGCCTGCCCAAGCGGGTCCAGTTGCGCATGGGAGCGAACATGCTCATCGACGCCGCGCTGGGCGCCATCCCGATCCTGGGCGATCTCTTCGACTTCGGCTTCAAGGCCAACCGGCGCAACGTCGATCTAGTGCGACGCTTTCTCGACGCGACCGCGTGAGCAACCACGGCTGGCGCCGCCGTCGCTGCACGCGGCTCGGCACGGCAGCAGCGCGCCCGTGCCCGCGCGGGCCCACGCTGTGGCTCAAGTCGCTGCGATCGGGCCCCAGACAGCCGCCCTCCTGCCCCGCGCGTCGCCATGCCGCCCAGCCCGACGGCCGCGCAGCGCGACGACATCGGCCCGTCGTCGCGCTCATCGCCCAACAGGCATCGCGCCCCCGCGAGCAACCGCGGTAGGCGCAACGCGAGATGCCCGCGTGCCATTGCGGTGGGTGGACGCGCCGATGGGGCGTGATCGACGCGAAGCGACGAATTTTTGACAAGTCTTGTCGACGATTGCCACAAGCGGCGGCGCTCGTAGGCGGCGGGCAATCGGTTTCGATCGGCGTTAAAACAGGAGAAACAATGACTTATAGCATCCATCGCGTCGCCGCCGCGGTGCTGGCATAGCAGATGCAACAGTAATAGTGCGCACGGAATGGCGCCCGCGCACTCG
>CAYUKN010000017.1:12039-18904 GCA_964445325.1 uncultured Ectothiorhodospiraceae bacterium | reverse complement strand
CGTGGTGCGCAAAAAGCGCGAGGTCATGAAGAAGCTCGCTCTCAACGACAAGATCGAGGACATCCTGATCTCGCTGCACAAGCAATACCACCTGATTCGCCTGCTCGAATCCAATGACGCGATCTTCGTCTACCTGGCACTGGATCGCAGCAAGGCCAATCTCGGCATGGCCCGCCAAGATCTCAACAAGTTCGAGAAGGGCTTGGATCTGTAACGCGTCCCACGCCATCGGGGCGCCCCATACGGGCCCCCGATGGCGATGACGTCCAACGAAGGGGTTGGGGCGCGACAACCCAACACCGCACTCAAGGGAAAGGCCGATGCCAATGACAAACGAAACACGTGCACTCGCCTGTGCTGGACTGTCGGCTCATGAGGCAGCCACCGTACGGCTCGTTTCCAACTCCCTTGCCGAGCGTTTATCCGCGCAATGGCGCCTGGTCAACGAGGGCGAGGCCGACGTGGTCGTCGCCGATCCCAGTACGGAAGCCGGCCGCGCCGCTGTCGAGCTGGCCCCTGGCAACACCGACGTCATCGCGCTGATCGACCGCAACGGGTTGGGGGATCCACCCACATCCCGCTATCTGTTCCGGCCACTGCGCCCGGCCGCGCTCGTCGAGCTATTGAATCAATCCGGAACCGGCGCCGCCGAGGACCGGGCCGGCGCCGACACCGCCGCCAGCCTGGCGGATCTGGCCACCGGCGTTGCCCGGACCGTCAGCGAGGCATTGCGCACGGCGATGCGCGATGCGCCCATCGGCTCGATCGACGTGATCGACCGCCCGGAAGGCGAGCTCGCGATCGACATCGAGCGCGATCGTCTCCTCGGCCCCGTCCACGAAATCGATGCCGCCGCTTTGATGGATACGACGGCGTATCCCGTGTACCGCGTTCACGCGGCGCTCGCGCGGGCACGCAACAGCCAGGCCGATGAGATGCCTTTGACCATCGGCCTGTGGCGCTTGCTCAGCGACCTCGAGCCCGATGTCGCGCTCTTCGGCTCCGCCGACCGGAGCGCCGTATGGCTCACCCGCTGGCCGAGGCTGCCGTGCAAACGCATGCCGCGGCGCCATCTGCGCGCGGCGACGGCACTGCGCCATGCACCGCGAACGCCGAGCGCCCTGGCGCGCGCTATGGGGATCGAAACGGCCGAGGTCCTCGGCCTTTGTAATGGTGCGTGGCTGATGGGGGATCTCGAAGTCGCCGAGACGCTCGCCCACGAGGCCCAATGCGCCGAGGCCGCCAGCACCGCCACGCGTTCGCTCGCATCCCGCATTCGTCAACGCCTGGGAGTGACATGAGCGCAATGGAACACAAGATCCTGATTACGGGCACCGTGGGGGCCGGCAAAACCACGGCCATCCAGCAGATCAGTGAGATCGAGCCGGTCCTCACTGATGTCACCAACACCGCCAAGCGCGAGGCGGCCAAAGCGACCACCACGGCCGCATTCGACTACGGCGAGGTGGATCTGGGTGACGGCGAGGTCCTGCGAGTCTATGGCACGCCGGGACAAGAACGCTTCTCGTTCATGTGGCAGCTCCTCGCCAACGGCGCCCTGGGTATCATCTATTTCGTCGATTGCAGCCGCGACGAACCGCTCACCGATCTTGCCACATTCATCGACGCCTTCGGCTCCAAGTATTGGTCCATGCCCTCGGTGGTGGCCCTCAACAAGATACCCGAAGACGCAGCGGGCACGAGCGCGACGTTCCAGGATTATCTCGATTGCCGCGGGCTCGGCTGGCCCGTCGTCGAGATCGACGCGCGCGAACGTGAGCGGGTGCTCGATGTGCTCGATGTCCTGCTCAGCGTTAGTGAAGTCCAAGCAGCGGAGGCCACATCATGAGCGAAGCCGACACAAAGCCCACCGACGAGATCACCTCTCGAGCACGGATGGCGCTCAAGATGGCGATCAAGGAGACCCCCGAGATTGTGTTCGCCATGGTCGCGACGGTCGATGGCTTCGAGGTTGCCTCGCAGATGGCGAGCGGCTGGGATATCGCGAGCAGTCGCGTGGCCGCGATGGCGTCATCGGGGCACGCGCTTGGCGAGACCGTCGCCAATGAACTCACCAATGCGGCGTGTCAAAGCGTGATCATCGATGCCGACCGCCTCAGCATCGTCTTCCTCTCGATCCCGCATCTCGAGGAACCGCCGTTGATCATGGGCGTCGCCGCGACGAAGAGCGCCAGCCTGGGCAGCGTGTTGTATAGCGCCAATCGCTGTGCCGCGCGCATCGGCGACAACGCCGTCGAGGCCTCGTAATCACCGGCGTGGGCGCGCCCCGTGAGATGACCACAGCATCCGACCGCGCCGCGACGTTGGCCGAGTCGACCTCGCCAGGGGGAAGACCATGAGTGACGATCACGAGCTCATCGAAGCGTTCCGCCGAGCGGGCGTGGCGCTCAACGCGACGCTCGAGGCCATGCTCAACGAGCATCCCGATCACCGCACCGAGCGCCGCGGTTGCGGCTTCACGCAGGCGACCCGGCATCTCGCCGCCCGCACCAATGAGCCACGGGGGCACCGGGACACCGCCGACATGGCGTTGTTCGCGCACTGGGCGGAGCGCGAGCACAGCCGGATCGAGCGCTGGCTGGCCGAGGGGGCTGTGGCAACGTGGCGTCACTGGGATCGGGATCCGCCGTTCGGCGACCTCGGGCCCGACAACGAGGCGCTCGATCGCGGTGCCGTCGCGAATGAGGCGGCTCGCCAAGCGTGGTTGCGCGAATTGCCGGGCAGTCTCCAGCGCGAGGAGAGCGCATTACTCGCCGCGATCATCCGCGACATCATGCTGCCCCACGACGGCTCGGCCCCGGCGGGCGTACAACTGCCGGCATGGCCCGACAAGCTACCCGTGGGCAGCTGCCCGACCGCGGAGAAGTGCTTCCTCGAGCTGGCCCACGGGTTCATGCCGCGCAAGGGTCGCTGCAACCACCTCGTCGATGATGCAGGGCGCACCGTGTTGATCGAGAAGATCCACATGGGCGATGACCACTCCTGCGTGACGCTCGTGCCGGTCGTGCTCAACGGTGTCACTCTGCCACCGGGGGCACTCATGGCGGCCCACTACGACGACGACCAGGTCGCGCGCGACCCCGCCCCGGGGCCGTTCCGCGGCAGCCGCATCCCGCTCGCCGAGTGTGACGGTTTCCGGATGCTGCGGTTGACGACACTGGCGGTCTCGCCGGCCAACCGCGCCCGTGCATTCTCGGCGCACTTCGAGGCGCAGCGCCAGGCGGGCTTGTTCGAGCCCGGCACGACGCGCCTGGAGCAACTGCGCCGGATCGCCGTGGCGGAGACGGCCTGACGATGACGACGCCGAGCGTGCGCGCCTGTTACAGCGCCGACTATCCGGTCCTCACGCGCCACCGCAACCTGGAAAAGCTCGGCTGGGTCGCCGAAGGCGTCCAGCGCAGCGGGCTGGCCCGATTGATCGATCCGGGCATCCTCGATCTCGAGTGGCTCTACGGGCTGCACGACGCTCGCTATGTCGACGCTTTCCTCGCGGGCGAGCGCCCGCTGGCGACGAGCCAGAATCTGCCGTGGTCGCCCGAGCTGCGTAGCGCGATCCTCGCCATGCAGGCGGGCCAGCTCACCGGCGCCCGCGTGGCGCTAGCGGACGGCGTCGCCGGCCACGTAGCCAACGGTTTCCATCACGCCCGCCACGAGCGGGGCCGCGGTTTCTGTACCTTCAACGGGCTTGCCCTGGCCGCGTATGCCCATCCGCGCTTGCGGGTCTTCGTGCTCGACTGCGACGACCACGGCGGCGATGGCACGGCCGCGTTCACCCACCGCTTGCCCAATCTGTACAACTACTCCATTTGCTCGATGCCGTTCGGTTGTGCCGAGGGACCGCGCTCGGTCGTGGATACCCGGACGCGCCGCGACATTCCCGGCGACGACATCGGTGCGGCGTTGGACGAGGCGATCGAGGCGATCGAGCGCTGGCAGCCCGACTTGCTCGTCTATCAAGCGGGGGTCGATTCGCACGTGGACGATCCCATGGGCGATGGCCGCGCCGGGACCAGCGACCTCTACGGCCGGGACCGGCGGGTATTCGCCTATTGCCGCGCGCACGGGCTGCCCGTGCTTTTCACACTGTCGGGTGGGTATCAACCCCTGGAACAGACGACGGAGCTGCACTTGAACACCTTCCGTGCCGCCCAGAGCGTCTATCAACGCCGGCCCAAGCCGCTGCCGGCGTGACCCGCGGACGCGCACGCACCGTCGCCCCGCGCCGTTGGGACCGTAGACGCTGATGCGATCCGCCCTTGGCCGCTGCCCGAGTCACCCGTCTCCCGCCGGCGTGAGGCGTCGGCACAAGGGCTTGCGCGGGGCACGGGGACAAGGGATCGGGCGCCGGCGCGATGGACCCGATGCGCGTTCGCGTTGTTGCTACCTGCGCCTCGATGCCGCGAGCACGGGGCGAGCAAGGGCCGCGCGAGGTTGGCTCTCCATCTCGCCTGTCGACCGCCTCCGAGCTCGGGCCACCGGCGACGAGCGCCCACCCCCGTGCGCCCGTCGCCCAAGCGCGCCCTGGGCGATGAAGCGGGTACGGGCTTCAGGGCTCGGCCGGATTGTTCCGGTGGATCGTGACTCGGCGCTTGCCCCACTCGCGGGCCCGCTCGCCGTTCTTGCCCATGAAGCGCTCGATCTTGTGCTCCCAGCGCGCGGCCATTTCGTCGCCCAAGATGTAGGTGCCCTCGAGGCTCGCGTCGATGAGATCGCGTGCGACCGCGATCGCCTTCATGCCCGCCCGGCTCGAGCTGGTCGCCCCGGGCGGCCAGCCCGACGTTGCCCGCCCTGGTCTCCGACTCGCGCAGGGTATAGGCGGTCGCCGTCACCTCCATCGAGCGCTCGCCCGTCTCCGGGGCGCAGCCGATGAGCGCGAGCGCGAGGGCGAAGGCCGGGGGGACGCGAAGGGGCGCGTCCTGGCGAAGCCGAATTGCACCGGCGATGTGTAGTAGCATCGCGGTCGCGATTGGCACCACCTGGGATCGGGCGGCACGGCGTTGCGCGGTGAACGCGCGCGCGGCCGCCGGGTCCAACCATCGACTCGCCTGGAGGCGCGCAGCATGCGTTGGCACGGTCAATACCCGATTGAGCGCTCGGTGGCCCGCCGTGGCTGCCGCGCGAGGTGGCCGTTGGTCGTGGCGGCGCTATTGCTCATGTCGTCCGCTAGTGCCGCCGACCTCGACGTGCTCGCCGACGACATCGCCGGGCGCTTCGACAGCATCGAGCACGTCTCGCCGGCGACGTTGGCGGACTGGCGCGAGGGCGGGCGTGAGCTCATCCTGCTGGACGTGCGCAGCGCGGAGGAGTACGCCGTGGGCCGTATCCCGGGCGCTATCCGGATCCCGCCGGGGGCAGCCGCGGCCGAGGTCATGGCGCGCATCGATGGGCCGATCACCGGCGCGACCGTGGTGGCGTACTGCTCGGTGGGCCAGCGCAGCTCCTTGCTGGCGACGAAGGTGCACCAGGAACTGCGCCGCGCCGGTGCCGAGCGCATCGCCAATCTCCGCGGCGGGGTGTTCGCCTGGCACGATCAGGAGCGCCCGCTCGTCGATTCCGCCGGGCCTACCCGGTGGGTCCATCCCTACAGCAGCGACTGGGGCCGCTACCTCGAGCGCGACGAGGCCACGGCCTATGCCCCGCGCGAATGAGCGCCGAGCGATGCCCGCGGCGCTGACGCGTGCGGGAGCCGCACTCGCGTAGCCCCTCGAGCGTCGTCGACACGCGGGCACCGCTCGCCCCATGGGCCAACCCAGCCGGAGCCCGAGCCCATCATGGAGCACACCGCCGCAACGGCCCGCATCCGCGATACGGCCTCGCTCGCGGCGCCCTTGGTGTTCGTCCTGTTGTGGAGCACGGGCCCGGTGGCGACGCGCATCGGTGTCGCTGACGTAGCGGGACTCGATCTATTGGCCTGGCGGTTCGCCGTGCTCGCGGTCATCGCGGCCGGCTACGCCCTGGGCACCCGCCGCCTGGGCCGGCTCGAACCGGCGCTCATCGGGCACTGCGCCGTGGCCGGTGTGCTCATCCAGGCGACGTTCATCGGCAGCGTGTTCGTGGCGCTCGACATGGGCATGTCGGCCGGCATGTCGGCCTTGCTCACGGGTTTGCAGCCCGTGGCGGCCGCGGTGTGCGCACGCTGGCTACTCGGTGAGCGCCTCGGGCGCGTTGCCCTGACCGGGATGGCGTTGGCCGCGGCCGGACTGGTGGTGTATGCAGGCCATCGGGTGTCGACGGCCGATCTCGCCGCGGCGCCGCTGGCACTGCATGGGCTCGGCGTGCTCGCGATCGGCCTCGGCCTCGTCTACCAGCGCCGCTTCTGCAATGGCGTTGCCCTGACCGACAACCTGGCGCTGCAGTACATCGCCGGTGCGGCCGCGGTCGCCCTGCTGGTCACGCTGGTGCCCAGTGCCTCGAGCGACTGGACGTTGGCGGCGCTCGGGGCCCTGGTGTGGCTGGTCGCCGTACTGTCGGTGGGCGCCACCGCGCTGCTGTTGGTGCTGTCCGGTCGCGGACGGGTCTCGAGCACCGCCAGCCTGTTCTTCCTTATGCCGCCGACGACCGCGGTGATCGCGGCCCTGGTGCTGGGCGAGGGCGTGACCCCGATCGCTGTTGCCGGACTGGTGGTGACCACCGCCGGTGTGGCCACCGTGATGCACGGCCACCGCCTCGCCCGGCGATTGCTCCCGAGCGGCTGAGGCGGCGGCAGCACAACATGCGGATGGGCTACAGCGAGCTCGTGCGTGATCACGGCCGGTGGCGCTGCGAGCGGCCACGAGTCCGGGTGGGCGAGATCGATGCCCGTGGCGCCCGCGGGGCCGCATCGGCCCGGATCGGGCTGGCTGGT
>CAYUKN010000017.1:0-11939 GCA_964445325.1 uncultured Ectothiorhodospiraceae bacterium | reverse complement strand
GGCGAGTCCGCGGACCGCTGCTCGCGCCGCGATCGGGGCCCGCGAGCCGGTGCTGCGGGCTCACCGGCCGATGCGGTCGAGGCCGAATTCCTTCGACACGATCTGGCCCACGGGGATTTGGGCTTCTCTCGGGTTCACTGCGAACCGGATCCGGCGCGCCGGCACATTGGCGTCCTTGGGTTGTCGGCTCGCGGCGGCCAGATTGACCAGGCTGCGCTTGCGGAAGGGTTGGCCGTGCTCGTCGCGCACGAGCAACACCGTGGGCCACAGGCCCTCGCCGGGTTGATTGCCCACGACGACGCCCCGCGAGCCGTTGTCGAGCTCCACCACGGTGCCGACGGGATAGCTCCCGAGATAGCGCGTGAACGACTCCACCAAGTGGGCGCCGAATGTGCTGGGGGCCTGGTGGTAGAGCAGGCCGATGGCGTCGTCGGGCTTGAAGGCCCCCCGATAAGGCCGGTCGTGCAGCAACGCATCATAGGTGTCGACGAGGCCGCCGATCATCGCATTCCAGGGGATGAGATCGCCGCTCAATCCCTCGGGGTAGCCCTGTCCGAGGGCGCGCTCGTGGTGCATGCGTACGATCTCAAGCGAGTCGTCCGGCACCGACGAGCGGTTGAGCAGGCGCACGCCATCGGTGACATGGCGGCGCACATAGGCCCACTCTGTCTGCGATAGCTCACCCGGCTTGGGGAAGACGTTGCCCGGAACGATCATCCGGCCGACGTCCATCATCAGAGCACCGAGGCCGATATTCTCGAGCGCTCGGCCCTCCAGTCCCATGTAGTGGCCGAAGGTGAGCGACAACACGCACGCGTTGACCGCGTGGCGACTCGTGTAGTCGTCGTCCTCTTTGAGGCGTGTGAGCCAGAGCGAGGCGGTGGGATCCTGGCGGACCGTCTCCGATATCCCCGCCACGGCCTTGCGCGTCTTGTCGACGTCGACCGAGCGCTCGCGCACCACCGCGCGCAGCGCCCCGACGGTCGCGTCGCGCAGACGCTGTCGCATGGTCGCGGCCTGGCGTACGCGCGAGGCAAAGCGGTCGCGCTCGACGATGGGATTGTTCTCGAAAAGAGGCGAGTCGAACTTGGGCTCAGGCCGGGGGGCGGGGTAGTCCCGCGCGCTCTGTTCGACGCGATCACCCACCCCGCCCATCGCCCACAAGGCCTTGAGCGCCTCCGGATCGGAGCGTTCAACGTCGATATAGACCGTGCGGCAATACGAATGGAGTGCGGCCAGCTCGGTCTCGCTCTGGATCTTGAAGCCCTGGAACAGGAACGGGGTCTCGATCCACGGTCGATCGAGCTCGGCCACGTAGAGCCCGACCTGTAGTGCCTCGACCGGTGCGAGCCGCCAGTCAGCGGGTATTTCGGTGATCTCTTCGGTCATGACCAACCCCCCGGTGGTCGGGCCGCACGGCACCACGCCCCTTCCAACCAGCCGGCGGGCGTGGGACCGGGCCCCGTTTGTCCGGACCCCGCCAAGCGGTGGTTTCGAGCCGTCGCCGCGGACATCTCCTATTTAAGCCTACTACGAGGCGCCCGAAACAAAAACTTGACAAGTAATGAGAGCGGTCATGCCGGTGCTGCCCCACCCGCCGGATTCGCGAATACACGAAGTTGCGCCCGTGCGTTCTGTGCCGTCGGCCCCATAGCGCCCGTTATACCGTGTGTTGCAGCTCATCATGAGACGAGGAGCGTGAGCACCGCTGCGATGGCGGGGCGCGGCAGCGCGTTGCGACGCCACCGTGTCGCGCTCAACGACTGGGCGAGTGCGCCTGATGCCGCGGGGTCATTGTTGCCGCAAGCCAAGGCGCGCCGAGCGAGCGTAGCGCCGCCTGCGTTAGTGACGCGCAACGCCGCATTGCCCCTCCCAGGCCGCGCCCGGGTTACGGCCCGCGATGCGCGCCCCGCTGCGTTGGGCGTCGCTCATGCAGTGAGGCTACACTCACTCGCTCATCGCGCTTCGCCGGGCCCGCGTCGGCGGCGGCAACGCGGCGGTCGCGGGAGGTGTTACCCGGCCCCGGGGTCGGGCCCTGGTTGGACTGGGCGAGGTTGGGTGCATGGGATTGGTCGTGATCACCGGCGCCGGCTCGGGCATCGGCGCGGCGTTGAGCGAGACCCTGGCAGCGCGGCGGTGCTCGCTGGTGCTCATCGGGCGCTCGGCCAGCGTCGAGGCCACCGCCCGGCGCATCCGAGCGACCGGGGCGTCCGCCGCACTCTGGTGCCTGCGCGGCGACATCGGCGATACCGAGGCGCGCCGCGAGCTGCTGGAGCGTATCAACAGCATCGCGGTGGAGGCGGCGATGGGCATCGATGCCCTCGTCCACGCGGCCGCCGTGGGTGCACCCAGCGCGGGCCTCGACGATGTGGCCGCCACCGATCTCGAGCGGGCCCTGGCGGTCAACACGGTGGCGCCGCTGGCGCTCAGCCAGGGGTTGCTGCCGCTGCTGGAGCAGGGCCATCGCGGCGGGCGCATCCTGCTGATCACCAGCGGTGTAGCGCCACGAGCGCAGCCCGGCACCGGCGCCTATGGCATCAGCAAGGCGGCGCTCGAGCGCCTCTGGCGCCAACTCCAGACCGATCTCGACTACGAGCAGCGCAGCGAGCGCGTCGCGGTGGGCTTGTTTCAGCCCGGCATCGTCGACACGGCGGGGCTGCGCGACCACATCGCCCGCGCCGCCGCTTGCGGCTTGCCCCACGCGGACTATCTGCAGCAGGCGATCGACGCCGGTGCGGCGCGCCCGCCGGAGGCGGTGGCGAGCGCCATCGCGCGCCTCTTGCTCGAGACGCCCGCCCCCGCGTTCGCTCACGAGCCCTGGCACAGCCGGGATCTACTGGGCGACTAGCGCGGTCCTGTTGTCGCGAGGGGGTTGGGCGCGTAATCCTCGGCCCCCGTCCGAGCCGCGGCCGTCGCGCCCGTGCGTCGATAAAGGAGGGAGAGTTTTGGCCGAACGCGAAGTGATGCTCTGCGCCCCGGTTCGCACCGCGATCGCGACCTGGGGCGGCAGCCTCAACGGTGTTGCGGCGCCCGAGATCGGCGCCACCGCCATCCACGCGAGCCTCGAGCGCAGCGCGCTCCCGGCCGACAGCGTCGACGGGGTCGTGCTGGGCCACGTCATCCAGGCCGGCACCAAGATGAACCCGGCGCGCCAGGCGGCCATGCATGGGGGGCTGGGCACCGATGTCCCGGCCGTCACCGTCAACCGGGTGTGCGGCTCGGGCGCGCAAGCGGTGGTCTCGGCAGCGCAGGCCATCCGCGCGGGCGACGCCGGCTGCATGGTCGCCGGTGGCATGGAGAACATGGATCGTGCGCCCTACCTGGACATGGACGGGCGCTGGGGTCGGCGCATGGGGCCGGCCAAGCTCCTCGACAGCATGCTCACCGACGGCCTCCACGATGCCTTCTCGGACCAGCACTCGGGCTGGCACACGGAGGATCTGGCGGCGCGCTATGGCGTCGACCGCGCCAGCCAGGACGCCTGGGCGGCGCGCTCGCAGGCGCGCTTCGCCGCCGCCCAGGACCGCGGCGATTTCGCCGGCGAGATCGCGCCGGTCGAGATGGCGCGGCGGCGCGAGTCCGTGTCCTTCGCGGTCGATGAGCACAATCGCCCCGATACCACGACCGAGGGCCTGGCCAAGCTGCGCCCGGCATTCCGCCAGGACGGCACGATCACCCCGGGCAATGCCCCGGGCCTCAACAGCGCCGCCGCCGCCATGGTGGTCGCCGAGCGCGAGCGCGCGGCGGCGCTGGGCCTGCAGCCGATGGCGCGGCTTGCGGGTTACGGCGTGGCCGCGGTTGATCCCGGGATGTTCGGCATCGGCCCGGTCCCCGCGGTGCGTCGGGCGCTGGAGCACGCCGGCTGGTCGAGCGGCGATGTCGAGCGCATCGAGATCAACGAGGCCTTCGCCGCGATCGCCCTCGCTTGCCAGCGCGAGCTCGGCCTGGCCGACGACAGCGTCAATGTCGACGGCGGTGCCATCGCCCATGGCCATCCCATCGGCGCCACCGGGGCCGTCCTCACGACCCGCTTGCTGCACTCGATGGCGCGCGACGGCCTGACGCGCGGCGTGGTCACGCTCTGCATCGGCGGCGGCCAGGGCATTGCCCTGGCGCTCGAGCGAAGCGAAAGCTGAGCCGCAATCGGGGTCCCTGGGGCGGGTCTGCCCGACGCGGCCATACCGCGGCAAACGGGGCGCGCGGCGTTATGCAAACGGGAGGTCGCAATGGCGCAACCGGACCGCCTGCGCCTGGCGCTGACGCTGTTACGCATCACCGTTTTCGTGGTGATGGCGATGTGGTCGTTGGATAAACTTCTGCGGCCCGACCACGCAGCCGCGGTCTTCGAGCGCTTCTACTATCTCGCCGGGGTCGGGGTCTATCTGCTCTGCGCCATCGGTATAGCGCAGCTCGTGCTCGAGCTGGCCTTCCTCATGGGCGCGTGGAAGACCATCACCTATGGGTACGTGCTGGTCTTCCACGCGCTGTCGACGGTCTCCAGCTGGCGCCAGTATGTCGAGCCTTTTGACAACCTGTTGTTCCTGACCGCGCTACCCATGCTGGGCGCTTGCGTCGTCCTTTTCCTGCTGCGCCAGGAGGACACTTGGCTTGCGCTTCACCGTTGAGTCGCTCAATGCACACGGGCGCCCGCAGGCCCCCGTGCGGTCATTGATCGGGCGCAGTATCGGCCCCGTCGCCGGCGCGCGCGTCGCGCACCGACCAGACCGAGAACGGCGTTGCCAGGGTGACCTCGCAGCCGAGTGCGCGCAGCCACTTGCCGGTCATGTGATTCGAGTTGTTCGCCACGTGGTAGGCGGCCGGGTGGCGCACGAAGGTCAGATCGTAGCCGGCGTTGTACGTCCGGGTCGCGCCTTGCCTGGAGAACAAGGCGTCGAGGCGCCCGCCCAGGGTGGCGGCACGCTGCGCGGGGACGTCGATGCGCCAGGCGTGCTCGACGCGTACGCGCATGTGGCGCCGAACGGCGACGAGCTCGGGCGGGCCCGCGAGTGGCCGGCGGCCGAGGCCGGCCTGGTTGGCGCCGAACAGCGTGCCCGAGGCGCGGCCCAGCCCTTTGCGGCCCGCCACGTAGTAGCCCCACTCGCCGTAGGTGTAGCGCACCAACCCGCGCTCGCGCTCGAGCACGAGGCTTGCATGCTGGCCGTGGTCGAGCAGGAAGGCAGCCGCTTGATCCCCCGCCGTTGGCGGCCGCACGACCGTGTTGGTGCAGCCCGCGCCGGCGAGGCCGAACAGCAGGGCGCCGGTCAGGCGCCAGCGCGCGTTCATGCGTGTGCGCCCGGCAGCCAGCATTGCTACAAGACCAACGCCGTATCGCGTCGGTGGATTCGTCTGGGCACGGCGATGGGTGGATAGCGCATGGGCTGGGCCGTTGTGGCTCGGATCCGACGAGCCCGAGCGGTCGTGGCCACGCGTGAGCGGCGACCTCGGCGGCTTCGAACGCAACACCGTTTTCGCTCGGACCAACGAGTTGCGCGCCAGCGCCCGTGCACCCCCGCAGCGGGCGCCGTCATTTGGCGGCACACGATGGACGAGCCCGCCGCGCGAGCCGCACTCGGCGGCCGCGTCGTGCTCGCGCCTGGTCCAGCGCAGCAACACCCGCACGGGTCACACCGCCCGCGTCGGGATTGATGCCCATGCTGGGCTCATCCCGCGGGGCCTTGTCCAGCACCCTCGGCGCCCGCTTGCCATCCGATCGAACCCGCGGGCCCGCGCCGCCGACGGTCGGGCGGGCGGGCCGCAGGACCCACCCGCGTTGGACCAGGTGTAGCATGGCAGCCTGCCCAGCGGCCCTACGGAGGCGTGCACCGTGGCACTCGCGTTGACCCCCGCCGAGTGGGCACTCGCCACATCCATCGTGCTGGCAGGCACGGTCCTCCAGGGCTCGATCGGTTTCGGCGTCGCCTTGATCGGCGCGCCGCTGTTGTACCTGGTCGAGCCCAAGCTCATCCCGGCGCCGATGATCATCGCGGGCTTCGCGGCGCCGCTTTTGATCTTCTGGCGCGAGCGCGTCGACGTCGTCTATCGCGAGGTCGGGTTGATACTCCCCGGCGCCGTCGTGGGCGTGGTTGCTGGGTGGGGCGCTCTGCGCGTGTTGTCGGCCGATGCATTGGGCCTGCTCTTCGGCGCGCTGGTCCTGGTGGCCGTCGCGCTCAGTGCGTTCGCTCGGCTCCCGCGCAGCGGTCCGCGTATCCTGGCTGCGGCCGGCGCGCTGACCGGGTTCATGGCGACGACGACTTCGATCGGGGGACCGCCGCTGGCGCTGGCCCTGCAGCACCGCAAGGGGCCTACGCTGCGGGGCACGATGTCGGCGTGCTTCGTGCCGCTGGGCGTGGCCGTTCTCACCGCCCACTACTTCGCGGGCCGCCTGGGCGCCGGCGAACTCGGGCTGGGCCTGAGCCTGTTGCCCGCCGTGCTCGTCGGCTTCGCGATCTCGGGCAAGACCGCACGCGCCCTGGATCGCCACTGGCTCCGTCCGGCCGTGCTCGTGGTCTCGGCCAGCGCCGCGATCGCGGCCATCGTGCGCGCATTGTTGTGACGCAGTCGCGCGGCCCGCGTCAGCGGCGCTCGTCCGGGCCCGCTTCGCTCGGGCCGCGCGATTGCCCCTCGCGCTCGGCGAGGCGCTCGTCCAAGCGGCGGATCAGGCGCAGCATCTCGGCGCGTTCCTGGTGCGCCTGGGCCTCGGCTTCCTCGCGCTGGCGGTTCTCGTCGGCCTGCACACCTTCCTGCATCGTCGAGACGATGACACCGATGAACAGGTTGAGCACCGTCAGGGCGGTGATCACGATGAAGACCACGAAGTACAGTGCCGCCAAGGGATGGTCGGCCATGATGGGCCGGGCGATCGACTCGGACCAGCTCTCCAGCGTCATCACCTGGAACAAGGTGTAGAGCGTGCGCGCGAGGCTGCCGAAGTTGTCGGGATGGTCGTCGCCGAAGAGCTCCGTGCCCATCACGGCGAAGATGTAGAACACCATCGCG
Source organism: uncultured Ectothiorhodospiraceae bacterium (assembly GCA_964445325.1). GTDB lineage: Bacteria > Pseudomonadota > Gammaproteobacteria > XJ16 > Halofilaceae > Halofilum. The sequence continues at coordinate 4,943 of CAYUKN010000017.1, read as the reverse complement.
AGCAGGAAGACCACCCACCCGATGCTCGGCAGCGCGCGCAACAGCGACTCGATCAACCGCCGCAGGCGCGGGACCCGACCGAGCAAGCGGAGCACGCGCAGAACGCGCAGCGCGCGTAGGATCGAGAACGGCCCCGACGCCGGCACCAGCGCGATCGCCACGATCACGAAATCGAAGACGTTCCAGGCGCTGCGGAAAAAGCGCCAATCCCAGCCGACAAGCTTCAACAGGATCTCGACGACGAAGACCGCGAGGATCGCCTGGTCGATAGCGAGCAGGGCGGGACCGGCGTGGCGCATCACGATCTCGGAGGTCTCCAAGCCGAGCGTGATCGCGTTGAGCACGATCAGGGCGACGATGGTGTTCTGCACGCGCGGCGACTCGACCGCGGCGCGCAGGCGCTGGCGCCAGCCCGGCGAGGTGGACGCGACCGTCTTGCCCGCGTCGCTCATCCCGGGGTCACCGGTGTCGCCGCGCCGTCGCTGTGGTCGCTCCAGACCAGCTCGTGGAAATCGAAGCCCGCTTGCAGGCGCGGCTTGATCACGTCGAAGTAGGGCGAGACGTCGAAGTCGCGCGGGGTATAGAGCGTATGGTGGCGGATGTGGTGGATCTCAACGGCGTCGGGCACCCACTCGACGTCGGGCAGGATGGGGTAGCGGATCGATTGGAATGCCTGTGCGATCAGCGATGAGCAGATCGCGCGCGTCGGGTCGCCCGAGCCCAGCGTGAGCATGCGGCGCTTCCAGCGTGATGGCACCAGCGGTCGCTGGATGACGTAGCGCATCAGATCAACCACGTTGCGCAGGTCGTATTGATAGCCCAGCCGTCCGATCATGAACGGGCACACCGCGTCGACGTCGCGCGGGTACAGGCCGACGGGGCGGCATATGCGGGTGTGATAGCCCGCGTACTCGGACAAGCCGAGTGCGCGCACCCCGAGGGCTACGTCGGCCTCGATGAGCGTGCGGCGCTCGCCGACGAAGCCCACCGCATCGATGCAGTCGCCGACGTAAAGCCCCGCGTGCGACCACGTCGACTGGGTGAGGTACTGCACGGCCCCGCTGAAGCGGCTCGTGCCCTCGACCAGCACGACATCAACCGGCCGCAGCGCCGCGAGCGCCTCGCCCGGCGGGGTGGCGACCCGAGCGCTTGCCCCCTATCGATCCGCGCGGCAGTATCGCACATCGCGCCCAAGCGCCCATGCCCGCCGCCCCGCCCCTCGTCGACGCGGGAGACGCGTTGGCGCAGCCCTCGAGCGACCGGTTGCGGGCCCGTTGGTGGCCGAGCAGAATCCTGCCAACCGCTGCCCGGCAGCGCGTGTAGCGGGCACGCGGCAAGCGTAACGGGAGGAGCCCATGACACAACAATCCGCGCTGAGCGAGGACGCGAGCGAGGCGATCCCGCGGGTGCCGGGGCCGCCGGTGATCGGCAACACCCTGCAGCTCGCCGGCCGCCCCGCGCAGTTCTTCACCGAGGCCTACCAGCGCTACGGACCCGTCTTCCGCGTCAACATCTTCTTCCGCGATTACGTCGTGCTCGCCGGCAAGGAGGGCTTCGACTTCTTCGCGCGCGAGGGCGAGCGCTACTTCAGCCGCAGCGCCTTCTATGCGCGCTTCGCCCGCGAGCTCGGCACCGATCGCTTCATCCTGGGCGAGCCCGCCGACTGCCACCAGGATCTGCGCCGCCAGATGCGCGTCGCCTTCTCGCGCGAGGTCGCCGACCCCTATATCCCGGATATGGTCAACGCGGTCGACCGGCGCCTCGAGGAGAGCCGGGCCGGCAGCACGCGCTCGGTGATGGATCTCATCGCCGATCTCTCGTTCGAGCAGTATGGCTACGTCATGTGCGGGCGCAATCTGCGCCATTATTTCCCGTCGGCGCACCACTATGCCCACCGGATCATGAACGTCGGCGCCAAGATCTGGCCGGAGTTCTCGCTGCAGTTCCCGCGCTACCGGCGCGCGCGCGCCGAGGTCTTCGAGCTCATGGACTCGCTGCTGGCCCAGCGCGAGCAGCCCGCCGCCGACAACGAGACCTACACGATCATGGACGCGCTGGCGGCGGCGAAGATGGACGACGGCAGCCCGATCCAGCGATCCGACCTGGTCGCGTGCTCGCTCTACGGTTTCGTCGGCACGCTGGTCTATATCAACCGGGCCGCGGCGTTTCTGCTCTACGATCTGCTGACCGACCCCGATACCTTCGAGCGCGTCCAGGCGGAGGTCGACGCGACCTTCGCCGATGGGCCGCCCGACAGCACCGCCTTGCGCGGCATGGACGAGCTGCGCGCCGCGCTCAAGGAGTCGATGCGGCTTCACCCGATCGCGCTGGCGCTGCCGTTCATCTCGGAGGCGTCGTTCTCGTTCGACGGGCGCCGGGTACCCGCGGGCTCGTACTGCGTGATCAGTGGCGTGCCCAACCACTTCTCCGAGGGCTACTACACCTGCCCGTGGGCCTTCGACCCCGATCGCACCCGTCGCCCGCGCAGCGAGACTCGGCCCAAGGCCGCCCATGTCCCCTACGGTTTCTCGGCCCGCACCTGCCCCGCGGTGGGCCTGATCGAGACCATCATCCTCACCACGGTGGGCACGCTCATGCATCGGCGCGAGCTCGAGATGGCGCCGCGCAACTACACCCTGGAGGTGCGCCTGGATCCGCTGCCCGGTCCCAGCCGCCGCTTCGGCATCGAGCTCGGCGATGAGCGCACCAGCCACGGCGATACCACCATCCGGCCCGCGGGCTCGCGCGCGTTGGAGATGCTGGGCGAGAACGGGGTCGCCGATCGCCCCGCGGTGCGCCAGCGCCTCGAGGCGGCGCGTTCGCGTACGGTCGAGGCGGGCGAGTACCTGATCCGCGAGGGCGAGGCCGCCGACGCGTTCTACATCCTGGTCGAGGGCGAGGTCACGGTCACGCAGGGCACCCCGGCGACCGAGGTCGCGCGTTTGAAGCCCGGCCAGTCGTTCGGCGAGAAGGGCCTGCTGGGGCGTGGCCGGCGCACGGCCAATTGCTATGCCACGCGCCCGTCGACGGTGTTGGTCATCGATGCCAGCGCCTTCCACGCCATGGTTGCCGAGGACGATCTGGTCGGCGCCGAGATCGCCGCGCTGGCCTACCGCCATTTCCTCAATCATCGCCTGCGCCAGGCGCTGCCCGCGGCGGGTCTGGAGCAGCTCGAGGCGCTCATCGCCGACGCCCGGGTCGCCCACTACGAGCCGGGCGGCAAGATCATCCGCCAGGGCGACGAGGCCGAGTGGTTCTATGTGGTGCTGCGCGGCCGGGTCGAGGTCGTGCGCGAGCATGACGACGGCGGCCGCGACTCGCTCGCGACGCTGGGCAGTGGCGATTGCTTCGGCGAGGTGGGCATCGTCGAGGGCCGCCCGCGCACCGCCTCGGTCTATGCCGCTGGCGACGAGGCGGTCGAGGCGCTGGCGATCCCGCGCACGGCCCTGCTCGCGCTGACCGAGCAGGCGCCGGCCGTGCACAACGACTTCGTCGCCGTGGTGATGCAGCGGCTCAACGCCGCGCTCGGCGGCGATGCGGCCCAGTAGCCGCGGCGCCGTCGATGGTCTCGCGCCGCCTGCTCGCCCGTCGTCCCCTGGTGGCCGCGCTCGTCTTCGAGGGCCTGCTGATCCCGCTGGCGCTGGTGTTGGCGCTCGCGGCCGGGCTGCGCCCCTGGGACGATCTGGTCCCGCGGGCATCGACGCTGCCGCTGGCGCTCGCGGCGACTGGCGTCCTGTTGCTGGCGCTGGCGCCTGCCGCCCTGCGCCGCCCGCCCTGGTTCCGCGCGATCGAGGCCCTGGTGCGCCCGCTGGTCGCCACACTGTTCCGGCGCCACCCGGTGGCGGGTGTGCTGGCGGTGTCCGCGCTGGCCGGCCTGGGCGAGGAGTTGCTCGTGCGCGGCGTCCTGCAGGCCTGGCTGGCCGAGGGGCTTGGCCCGGTGCCCGCGGTCGCGATCGCCGCGGGCATCTTCGGGCTGGCGCACTATCTGTCGCCCGTTTACTTCGTGTTGGCGACCGCGATGGGGCTCTACCTGGGCGCGCTCTATCAGGCCACGGGCGATCTCGCGCTCGTCAGCCTCGTCCACGCCCTCTACGACGCCGCCGCCATCGCCTACCTATTGGGGCGGTCCGATAGCGACCAGGCGCCCGCCGAACAGCCACCCACCGGTGGCGGCGGTGTATCGTAGCCCCGGGCGATGCGGCCAACGGAGCCCGTATGCATGGGACCCCGCTCTCGCCGACCGTGTTGATGGCGCATCGCGGCTGGCCGGCGCGCTATCCGGAGAACTCGCTCGCGGGCGTGCGGGCGGCGTTGGCGGTGGGGGCGGCGATGGTCGAGGTCGATGTGCAGCTCACCGCGGACGGGGTGCCCGTGGTGCTCCACGACGCCACGCTGACCCGCACCGGCGACCGCGACGATCGCATCTTCGACTTGCCCGCCGCGGCGATTCCCGATATCCACGTGGATGAGCAGCAGCGCTTGGGCAAGGTCACCGCGCCGACGCCGCTGCCGACCCTCGACGACGTGCTGGCCCTGATGGCGGCTCATCCGGGGGCCACGCTCTTCATCGAGGCCAAGTCGGAGAGCACACAGCGCTTCGGGCGCGCCGCGTTCACCGCCGCCTTGCTCGCGCGCATCGGCTATGCCAGCCGCCACGTCATCATCGCCGATGACGCCGGGTTGCTCGAGCGCGTGCGCGCGCAGAGCGCGCTGCGCATCGGCTGGATCGTGGCCGCCATTGAGGCGGGCCATGGGGGCGCCGGCGGCCGCCTGGCGCCCGAGTTCCAGTTCTGCGCCGAGGGCATCGTGGCCAGCGCGGCGGATCCATTCGCCCGCGGCACGGGCAAATGGGTGGTCTATAACGTCGCCGACCCCGCACGGGCGCAGGAGCTGCTGGCGCTTGGCGCGGCCGTCGTCGAGACCGACGACATCGGCGGCTGGCT
>CAYUKN010000016.1:0-31511 GCA_964445325.1 uncultured Ectothiorhodospiraceae bacterium | reverse complement strand
ATCATCGTCAAATACGCCGACGAGCAGACCCGCGCCAAGGTGGGCATCAACGAGCTCCTACGCGACGCCACGTAGGTTGGGCATCTCGCGAAGGCGCGAACGGCGCAAAGGCGACAACGGGTCATCCGCCTCTACTGAGTACCCAACAGAGCACGAGGCTTGGACTCACCTCACCAGCAGGAAGGCAACCAATGGATTGCCTCGCGTCCTTCGCGCCTTCGCGAGCACACCAGCGCACGCCCCTTAGGCAAAGCCGCTACTACTTCAGGCTGTCGCGTAGCTCGCGGCGCAGGATCTTGCCCACGTTGGACTTGGGCAGCTCGTCGCGAAACTCGACGCGCTTGGGCACTTTGTAGGCGGTCAGCTTCTCGCGGCAGTGGCGCCGCAGCGCCTCCGGATCGAGCTCACGGCCGGCCTCGGCCACGACGAACAACACCACCTTCTCGCCCGACTCCTCGTCGGGCACGCCCACACAGGCGGCTTCCATCACGCCCTCGAAGGTGACCGCGACGTCCTCGATCTCGTTGGGATACACGTTGAACCCGGAGACGAGGATCATGTCCTTCTTGCGGTCGACGATACTCACCCAGCCTTGTTCGTCCATGACGGCGATGTCGCCGGTGCGAAACCATTCGCCGTCGAAAAAGGCCTCGGCGGTGTCGTCGGGGCGGTCGAGGTAGCCGCGCATGACCTGCGGGCCCCGAACACAGAGCTCCCCCGCCTCGCCGAAGCCCACGGGGTTGCCCTCGCCGTCGCGGATCGAGACCTCGGTCGAGGGCACGGGCAGGCCGATCGTGCCGGTGAAGTGGGGGTGGCGTACGGGGTTGGCACAAACGACCGGCGATGTCTCGGTCAGACCGTAGCCCTCGATCAGCACCGTACCCGTGACCTGTTGCCACTCCTCGGCCACCTTGCGCTGGACGGCCATGCCACCGCCGACGGCGAGCCAAAAGCGCGAGAAATCGAGCTGGCGGAAGGCCTCATTGTGCAGCAAGGCGTTGAACAAGGTATTCACGCCCGTCATCGCGGTGAACGGCTCTTTCTGCAGCGTCTTGACGAAATTCGGTATGTCGCGCGGATTCGTAATCAGCACGTTGGTGCCGCCGTGCTTGACGAAATTGAGCAGGTTCGCCGTCAGGCTGAAGATGTGGTAGAGCGGCAGTGGCGTGACGACGACCTCCTGGCCCTCGCCGACACCCAGCCAGACCGACATCTGCTCGAGATTGGCCACGAGGTTGCGGTGGGTGAGCATCGCGCCCTTGGCGCGGCCCGTCGTGCCGCCGGTGTACTGCAGGAATGCCAGATCATCGCCGTTGATCTCGGGTTGGCTCAGGGGATGGCCGCTACCCAGGCGCAGCGCATGCGACCACCGCACTGCGTCGGGCAGCGACCAGCTCGGGACCATGCGCTTGACGTGGCGCACCATGAAGTTGACCAGTGTGCCCTTCACTGAGCCCAGCATGTCGCCCAGGCCCGTGACGATCACGTGTTCGACGAGGTCGCGCGTACGCACCTGCGACAGGGTGTGGCAGAAATTCTCGACGAGGACGATCGCGTTGGGACGGGCATCCTCGAGCTGATGCTCGAGTTCGTGCGCGGTGTACATCGGATTGACGTTGACCACGACGAGACCGGCCCGCAGGGCCCCGAACAGCGCCACCGGGTACTGCATCACGTTGGGCATCATCAAGGCGATGCGGTCGCCCTTGGCCAAGCCGAGCTCGTTGGTCAGGTAGGCGGCGAAATCGCGGGCACGCGCGTCGAACTGCTCGAAGGTGAGACGCACGCCCATACAGCGAAAAGCGTCGCGCTCGCCGAAGCGCTGGCAGCTCCGTTCGAACACCGCCGCCACCGATGGATAGGCATCGGCATCGATATCGGCGGGTATGCCCGCCTCGTACTGATCCACCCAAACTCGTTCCATGCGTGCCTCTCCTAATCCGCTGGCGCGAGCGCCTCAAACGAGTGATTCGAACACGCCGGCCGCACCCATGCCGGTGCCGACGCACATCGTCACCATGCCGTAGCGCTGCCCCGTACGGCGCAATCCCTCCAACAGCGTAGCGGTGCGGATGGCACCGGTCGCACCCAGCGGGTGGCCCAGGGCGATGGCGCCGCCGACCGGGTTCACTCGCTCATGGTCGAGGTCGAGCTCGCGGATCACGGCCAGGCTCTGGGCCGCGAACGCCTCATTGAGCTCGATCCAGCCCAGATCGCCGCGCTCGAGGCCGGCCTGCTGCAACGCCTTCGGGATCGCCTGGACGGGGCCGATGCCCATGATCTCCGGGGGAACGCCCGCAACCGCGTAGCTGTGGAAGCGCGCCAGCGGCTCGAGATCGTAGCGCGCCAGGGCCTCCTCGCTGGCGACGACGACGGCACCCGCGCCGTCGCTCATCTGCGAGCTATTGCCGGCGGTGACCGAGCCCTTGGCGGCGAAGGCGGGCTTGAGCTTGCCCAAGCGCTCGGCGTCGGTGTCGCGGCGGGGCCCGTCGTCGGCGGTCACGGTGCCGCGCTGCTCGGCGATGGCGCCGGCGGCGTCATCGGCATCGCGATGGACGACCTCGACGGGCGCGATCTCGCGCTCGAACAGCCCCGCGTCCTGGGCGGCCACCGCGCGCCGGTGGCTCTCCAGGGCGAACGCATCCTGATCACCGCGCGCGACCTGCCAGCGATCGGCGACGCGCTCGGCCGTGATCCCCATGCCATAAGCGATCGCGACGTTCTCGTCCGCCTCGAAGACCTTCGGGTTGAACGCGGGGCGCTGGCCCATGAAGGGGATCATGGTCATGCTCTCGGTCCCGCCGGCGACGACCACATCGCTGGCGCCCACGCGGATGCGATCGGCGGCTTGCGCGATCGTCTGCAGCCCGGACGCGCAGAAGCGATTGACCGTCACGCCGGGTACCGTCTCGGGCAGACCCGCCAGCAAGGCGCTGATGCGCGCGACGTTCATCCCTTGCTCGGCCTCTGGCATGGCGCAGCCGACGATGACGTCGTCGATCGCCGCCGGATCGAGTTTCGGCACGTCCGCCAACGTCGACTGGATCACCGACGCGAGCAAGTCATCGGGACGCGTCCGCCGGAACGAACCCCGCGGGGCCTTGCCCACGGGGGTGCGCCGGGCGGCCGCGATATAGACTGGTCGTGTCCCTGTGCTCATCGCCGCATACCTCGATCTGCGCGAGCCGAGCGCTTCGTTACGCCGACCGCCTCACATCAATTGCGCAGCGGTTTGCCCGTATCCAGCATGTGCTGGATGCGCTCGCCCGTGCGCTCGGTCTCCATCAACGCCATGAAGCCGCTGCGCTCTTGGGCCAGCAGCCACGCCTCGCTCACCTGGGCCCCTGCGTCGACGCGGCCGCCGCACAAGGCCTCGGCCAAATACCGCCCGATGCGGTAATCGTGGTCCGATATGAAGCCGCCCGCGTACAGGTTGACCAGCTTGGCCTCGAGGGTGGCGATGCCCGAGGCACCGGCGACCGGCAGCGCCGCCGGCGGCTGCGGCGGGCGATAACCCGCGTCCGCGAGCGCCAAGGCCTCGCTCTTGGCCGCGAAAAGAACCTCGTCGGGGTGGAACACCACCCGGTCGGCCGCGGTGAGCCAACCGCGCTCGCGGGCCTCGAGAGCGCTACCGGTCACGCGCCCGTAAGCGATCTCCTCGAAATAGCGTTGCAGCCACGGCATGGGATCGCCATCGGGCGATAGCGCCCACCCCCGGTGGGCCAGCGCGGCACATCCGCCGCCGGCCGGGATCAGGCCCACGCCCGCCTCGACCAGGCCCATGTAGGTCTCGAGCGCGAGCACGCGTGCATCGCACGCCAGCAGGAATTCGGTGCCGCCGCCCAAGGCCATGCCGACCGGGGCACCGACGACCGGCAGCGGCGCATCGCGGATCGCTACGGTGGCACGCTGGAAGCCGGCCACGAGCCCGGCGATGGTGTCGAAATCGCCGTTCAAGCGCGCCTTCTGCACCTTCTTGAGATTGGCGCCGACGCAAAACGGCGCCTCGGTCTGCCAGAGCACGACGGCGCGCGCCTCACTGGCCGCCACCTCGAGGGCGCGCTCGACCCCCTCGAGGACCTCGCCGTCGACCGCATGCATGGGGGTACGGAACGACAGGACGGCCACGTCGTCGGCGCCGTCCCAAAGCTGGACGCCCGCGTTCTCCCAGAGGACCTCGGCCTCGGGGGCGGGCTCGCCCGTCAACCGAGGCGGGCGCAGCTGGCGCCGATACACCGGATGGCTCGAGCGCGGCAGCCAGGTCGCCGCATCGGCGGACCAGGAGCCGCCCGGGCCGTGCACCCCTGCACGCTCGGGCTCGCGGGCCCACTCGGGCAACGCCACCTGCGCGCTGGTGCGGCCCGCGTCGATCGCGCCCGCGAGATCGCGCGCCACCGCTGGCCAGCCCAGCTGCTGCCACATCTCCAGCGGCCCGAGCGTCCACCCGAAGCCCCAACGCACCGCCAGATCCAGCTCGCGCGCGGACGGCGCCACGTCGGCCAGATGGTGGGCGCAGTAATGGAACAGGTCCCGGTGGGTCGCGCGGATGAGCTCGGCCTGCGGATGATCGATCGCGGCCAACTGGCGGTATTTCTCGCCCGGCTCCGTCTCGAGCAGGGCGGCACGCACGTCGGCATCGAGCTGACGCTCGACCGGGCGATACGCGCCCTCGCGCGGCGACAGCACCTCGATGCCGCGCTCGCCCTTGCGATAGACACCGGCGCCGCTCTTCTGGCCCAGGGCTCCCTGCTCGAGCAGGCTCTCGAGCCACTGCGGCACGCGGAACATCGAGCGCCACGGGTCGTCGGGCAGGCTGTCGTGGAGGTGACGCACAACGTGGGCGAACGTATCGAGGCCGACGACATCGGCGGTGCGGAACGTCGCCGATTTGGGCCGCCCGACACCCTGGCCCGTCAGTCGGTCGACCAGATCGAACGGCAGATCGAGGCGCTCGGCGTGATGGATGACGTTGGCCAACGCGAACACACCGACGCGATTGCCGATGAAGCCCGGCGTGTCGCGCGCGTAGAGCACGCCCTTGCCCAGGCCCGTGGTGAGGAAGCCCTCGAGTCGGCTGAGCACCTCGGCATCGGTGCCCGCATGGGCGATGAGCTCGACCAGATGCATGTAGCGCGGCGGATTGAAGAAATGCACGCCGCAGAAGCGCGCCTGCAAATCGGCGGGTAGACACTCCGCCAACGTGGTGATCGGCAGGCCCGAGGTGTTGGTGGCGAACAAGGTATCGCCGCCCATCGCCGGCGCGACACGCGCGTAGAGCGAGCGCTTGATGTCGATGCGCTCGGCGACCGCCTCGATCACGAGATCGCAGTCGCCAAGGCGCTCGAGATCGTGATCATAGCTCGCCGGCTGGATCCGCCCCGGCGCACGGCCATCGGCCAGCGGCGCCGGCTTCGTCTTGCTCAGGCGCTCGATGCCGCGCTGCGCCGCATCGCGTGGGCCCGCGTCATCGTCACCGCCCAGCTCGAAGCAGTCGACGCGCACACCCGCATTCGCCAGATGCGCCGCGATCTGGGCACCCATGACGCCGGCGCCGAGCACGGCCGCCCGGCGCACGCTGCGCACCGGATCCATCATGACCGATCCGACTCCTCGTCGTCGCCCCGGTTATTGGTCGAGGCGACCATGTCGGCGGCGGTCTTCTTCTTGGCCGCTTTCTTGTTGGCAGCGGCGGCCGTCTTTTTGCCCGCCGCTTGCTTTTTGCTCGCGGCGGCGACCTTCTTGCGCGCCGAGCCCGTCTTCTTGGCCGCGCTCTTCTTGTTGGCGGCCGCCTTCTTGCGCTGCGCGCTCGTCTTCGCCGCGGCCGTCTTCTTCGAGGCGGCGCGCTGCGAGCCGCCCGTGTCCGGGGCACCGGCGCCACCCTTACCGCTCAACGCCTCCGGCGAGAAATCGTCGACGTCGATCGCCGAGCGCAGGGCGCGTTGCCAGCGCAGCAAGGTCTCCGCCTCGCCATCGTCGATCACCCCGTCGACGACCAGCTGACGCACCCACTCGTCATAGCTGCTCGTGGGCGGCTGGGTGAAGCGGTTGCGCTGCAAGCGGCGCTCGATGGGCTCGGCCTCGAGCGCCAATTGCAGCGCGTGCTCCATGCAGCCAGTGATGTCGTCGGCGCGATCGTCGACGTACATACCCGCGGTCAAGCGATCGCGGGTAGCCGAGGGCTCGAGCAACAAATCGGCCGCCTGCCGCGTGAGCCGATCGTTGGGATAGCGTATACGCCGGCCCAGCGGGAACACCAGGAAGCGCACGGCCCGGCCGAGGCCGCGCGCGGGGAAGTTGCGCAGGATCGCGTCGAGCGCCGTCTCGATCTGATACAGGCAGTACTGCGCCGACCACTCCACCAGCGGCTGATCCGCGCGCGGGCGGCCCTCGTCCTCGTAGCGCTTGAGCACGCCCGAGCACACGTAGAGGTGGCTCAGGGCGTCGGCGAAGCGCCCCGACAGCATCTCCTTGCGCTTGAGCTCGCCCCCGAGCGTGAGCAGCGTCAGATCGGCGACGAAAGCGAACGCCGACGACAGCCGTGCGAGCTGGCGGTAGTAGGTCGCCATTGTGCCCGGCACCGGTGTGGCGGCGAGGCGGCTGCCGCTGGCACCGAAAACCAGGCTGCGCGCGGCATTTCTCGTGGTGAAACCCATGTGGCCGATCAACGCCCGGTCGAAGGCAACCGTGCCGCGCTGGTTGTCTTCGTCCTGTGCCGCCAGGATCTCGTCGAGCAAGTACGGATGACAGCGCATCGCCCCTTGGCCGAAGACGATCATGCTGCGGGTGAGGATGTTGGCGCCCTCGACCGTGATCGCCACGGGGATGCCGCGGTAGGGGATGCTGAGGTAGTTGCTCGGCCCGTCGCAGATACCGCGGCCACCGTGCACGTCCATCGCGTCGTTGATGCAGGCGCGATTGGACTCCGTGTTGAAGTGCTTGAGCATCGCCGACGCCACCGGGGGCTTCTCGCCCGCATCCAGCGCCGACAGCGTGAGCAAACGCGCCGAGTCCATCATGTAGGTCTTGGCCCCGATGCGCGCCAACGGCTCCTGGATGCCCTCGAAGCGCCCGATCGGCAGCTTGAACTGGCGCCGCACGCGCGCATAGGCGCCGGTGTAGCGGCTGCAGTACTTGCCGCCGGCGGTGCCCTGGGCCGGTAGCGAGATGCCTCGGCCGGTCGCCAGGCACTCCATGAGCATGGTCCAGCCGCGACCCAGGCACTCGCGCCCGCCGATGACCCAATCCAGGGGCACGAAAACATCGTGGCCCTTGTTGGGCCCGTTCTGGAAGGCCGTGCCCATCGGGTCGTGGCGATGGCCGATCTCGACACCGGGCGTATCCGTCGGGATCAGCGCGCACGTGATGCCCAGCGCTTCGGTGTCGCCGAGCAGGCCATCCGGGTCGTAAGCCTTGAACGCCAGCCCCAGCACGGTGGCGATCGGACCCAGCGTGATATAGCGCTTCTCCCAGTTCACACGCAGCCCGAGCACGCGCTCGCCGTTGTGCTCGCCCCAGCAGACGATCCCCGTATCGGGAATCGCGGTCGCATCGGAGCCGGCGAACGGCCCCGTCAGGCCAAAGCACGGGATCTCGCGCCCGTCGGCCAGGCGCGGCAGATAGTGACTCTTTTGCTCGTCGGTGCCGTACTGCAGCAGCAGCTCGGCCGGGCCCAGCGAGTTAGGGACCATGACGGTCACACCCGCGGTCATGCTGCGCGTCGAGATCTTCATCACGACTTGCGAGTGCGCGTAGGCGGAGAACTCGAGCCCGCCATAGGCCTCGGGGATGATCATCCCGAAGAACCGGTTGCGCTTGAGGAACTGCCAGACCTCGGGGGGCAGGTCCTGGGACTGGCTGATCTGCCAGTCGTCGAGCATGCGGCAGAGCTGCTCGACGGGGCCATCGAGGAAGCGTTGCTCGGCCTCGCTCAAGCGCGGCTTGCTGGCGCTCAACATCCGATCCCAGTCGGGCTCGCCGCGGAAGAGCTGGCCCTCCCAGCCCACCGTGCCGGCCTCGATGGCCTCGCGCTCGGTGTCCGACATGGGCGGCAGGACCTTGCGGATCCGGGCCCGCGCGGGCGCCGACAACACCCGCTGGCGCAGCGGCTCGACGTTCAACGGGATCGCCGCCCCGAGGAAGAGCGCCCACAGGACGACGCCGGGCCAGAACGCCAACAGCCCCGTCGCGCCGAGAGCGACCAGTCCGACGGCAATCCCGCCGGTCCACACCTGCAGGCTCCCGCCCAGTCGCGCGAGCGCAACCAGGGCACCCGCGATCACGAGCAGCCAGATCACAAGCGTCATCGTCTGTCTCCTTTGGTGGCGAGCCCGACACCGGCTCGGGCCCACGCACTGCGTTCCCGCGCAGCCCCTGCCGCGTTGGTGAGGTGAATACCAACAATAGGGCCACCGTTGCCGCGGCGCAAACACGCAAATGCCCCCGGCGTTCGCCCCGCGCACACCGCGGCGCGTCACCCACCTCGCGGCCAATCGGTTACCGTGGCGGACACCCAAGCACCAGGGGAGATACGTTGGCGCACCTCGAGCCCGAGCCCGGCCAAGAGATCGGCTGGCGTGAATGGATCGCCCTGCCCGAGATCGGCATCCCCGCGATCAAGGCCAAGGTCGACACCGGCGCCCGCACGTCGGCGCTGCACGCCTGGCAGATCGAGCCGTTCACGCGCGGTGGTGCGCCCTGGATCCAGTTCGACCTGCACCCACTGCAGCGCAACACCCGCATGTCGATCCGTCGCAGCGCGCCCGTCCACGATCGCCGCCTGGTGACCGACTCCGGCGGCCACCGCGAGCGCCGCTACGTCATCGAATCGCGCGCGATCATCGGCGACCAAGAGCGCGTCATCGAAATGACACTGACCGACCGTGATACCATGCTCTTTCGCATGCTGCTTGGTCGCCAGGGGATGCGCGGCCTCCGGGTGTTGCCCGACCGCTCCTTCCTCACCGCAGCCGCGTTGACGCCGCGCCAAGCGGCCGCCCGGTATACGCCCGACCGCTACGAATCCTGAGGAGCCCGCCCGCTGATGAAGCTGTGCGTGCTGTCGCGCAACCCGCGACTGTATTCCACTCGCCGCCTGGTCGAGGCGGCTCGGGCGCGCGGCCACTCAATCCGGGTGGTCAACACGCTTCGCTGCTACAACAGCATCGCCTCGCACCGCCCATCGGTGCACTACCGCGGCCAGGCCCTCGAGGATTTCGACGCCGTCATCCCGCGCATAGGAGCCTCGGTGACATTCTACGGCACCGCGGTCGTGCGCCAGTTCGAGATGATGGGCACGTTCTCGGTCAATGAGTCGGTGGCCATCACCCGCTCGCGCGACAAGCTGCGCGCGACCCAGCTACTCGCGCGCCGTGGCCTGGGGTTGCCGGTGACCGGCTTCGCGCATTCGCCCGACGACGTCGATGACTTGATCAAGATGGTCGGCGGGCCACCGTTGGTGGTGAAGCTGCTGGAGGGCACCCAGGGCGTCGGTGTCGTCCTCGCCGAAACCTACAAAGCCGCCGAGTCGGTGATCCAGGCCTTCATGGGCCTCAACGCCGAGATCATGGTCCAGGAGTACATCAGTGAGGCGAAGGGCGCGGACGTGCGCTGCTTCGTCGTCGGCGGCAAGGTCATCGCCTCGATGAAGCGCCAGGCCGGCGAAGGCGAGTTCCGCTCCAATCTCCACCGCGGCGGCCAGGCATCGCTGATCCGAATCACGCCCGAGGAGCGCTCCACGGCGGCGCGGGCGGCGAAGTTCATGGGGCTCAACGTCGCGGGGGTCGATCTACTGCGCTCGAACCACGGGCCCGTGGTCATGGAGGTCAACTCCTCGCCCGGGCTCAAGGGCATCGAGGCCGCCAGCGGCAAGGACATCGCCGACCGGATCATCCAGTTCACCGAGAACAACGCCCGCAGTGGGCGAACCAAGACCCGTGGCAAAGGCTGAGCGGGCGCAACCGCTGACCATCGGCGGTGTCGCGGTCCACCCGGGCGAGCGCCGCACCATCGAGCTGCCGCTGGCGCGCGTTTTCAGCCACGCCGAGCTCAACATGGTCGTCCAGGTCGTGCGCGGGCGCCGGCCGGGGCCCGTGCTGTGCGTCAGCGCCGGCGTACACGGCGACGAGCTCAACGGCGTCGAGATCGTGCGCCGCCTGCTCAAGCAAAAGGGCCTGGAGCGCCTGCGGGGCACGCTGATCGCGGTGCCCGTGGTCAACATGTTCGGTTTCATCCAGCAGACGCGCTATCTGCCGGACCGTCGCGATCTCAACCGCTGCTTCCCGGGCTCGAGCCGGGGCTCGCTCGCCGCCCGCCTGGCCCATTTGTTCATGAAGGAGGTCATGGCCCAGGCCCACTACGGCATCGACCTGCACACGGCCGCGGTCCACAGGCGCAACCTGCCCCAGATTCGCGGCTGCCTGTCCGAGCCCGAGACACGGCAACTCGCGCAGGCGTTCGCCACCCCAGTGCTCATCGACTCGAATCTGCGCGACGGCTCGCTGCGCTCGGCGGCGCGAGAGCTGGAGATCCCGATGCTCGTCTACGAGGCCGGTGAGGCCCTGCGCATGGACGAGCTATCCATCCGCGCGGGCATACGGGGCGTGACGAGTGTCATGCGCGAGCTGGGGATGCTGCGACGGGCGAAAAACCGGCGCCAGCAGGCCGAGCCCATCCTGGCCCTGGGCAGCTCGTGGCTGCGGGCGAGCGACAGCGGCCTATTCCGCAGCCGGGTCCGTCTGGGCTCGCGCGTGCGCAAGGGCGACGTGCTCGGTGTGCTCGCCAGCCCGTTCGGTGAGGGCGAGGTCCCGATCGAGGCCCATGCCACGGGCATCATCATCGGCATGAGCCAGATCCCGCTGCTCAACGAGGGCGATGCCGCCTTCCACATCGCCGAGGTCGAGCGCCCCACCGCCGCCGAGAAGGCGATCGAGGCCTTCCACGACCACTACCTCGGCGAATCCGACCCGGGGTAGCGCCCCGTGCGCCTCAGGAGGCGGCCCGGACCGCTTCGGCGTCGCCAGCGAACTCGGCGGCCTCGACCTTGCCCTCGGGGCGATACCACTGCAGCTGGCGGTGCAGCGAGACCACCTCACCGACGATGATCGTCGTCGGCCCCCGCACCGTATACGACGCCACCAGATCGGGCAGGCTAGCCAACGTGCCGACATAGACCTGCTGGTTGGGCTGGGTGCCTTCCTGGATCAATGCCGCGGGCGTCTCGCGGGCGCGTCCGTGGGCAACGAGGCGCTCGCAAACCGTGTCCAGGCCGGCGAGCCCCATGTAGATCACCACCGTGTGTTGCGTGCGCGCCAGCGCAGGCCAATCGAGCTCGACGGTGCCATCGCGCAGGTGGCCCGTGACGAACTGCACCGACTGAGCGTGGTCGCGGTGGGTCAGCGGGATCCCCGCGTACGCGGCACAGCCCGAGGCCGCGGTGACACCCGGCACCACCTGGAACGGCACGCCGGCGAACATGAGCTCGGCGATCTCCTCGCCGCCGCGGCCGAAGATGAACGGGTCGCCGCCCTTCAAGCGCACGACCCGGTTACCCGCCCGCGCCAGGCGGATGAGCTCCGCGTTGATGTTGTCCTGGGTCACGTGGTGCTCGGAGCGGCGCTTGCCGACGAACACCTTCTCCGCGTCGCGGCGGCACAGATCGAGCACGGGCGCGGAGACGAGCCGGTCGTAGAGCACGACATCGGCATGCTGCATCAGCCGCAGGGCACGGAACGTCAGCAGATCGGGATCCCCCGGACCGCCGCCGACCAGCGCGACATCGCCGACGCCCGGGGCGTCGTCGCCGGCATTGTCGATCGCGTGCTCCAGGGCCTCGGCGGCTTGCTCCTCGCGGCCCGAATAGACGAGATCGGCGACGGGGCCCTCGAGCACGCGCTCCCAGAAGCGGCGCCGGTCATCGAGCGTAGCGAAGCGCGCCTTGACCCGGTCGCGAAAGCGCGCGGCCAGCTGCGCCAGATGCCCCTGGGCGGAGGGAATCGCCGCCTCGAGCCAGGCCCGCAACCGGCGCGCGAGCACGGGGGCGACGCCGCCCGAGGAGATCGCGACCTGCAGCGGCGAGCGATCCACCATCGCCGGCGTGATCACACTGCAAAGCGGGGTATCGTCGACGACGTTCACGGGGATGCCGCGCGCCTGACACCACTGCGAGATGCAGTGATGCAAGCCGCGGTCATCGGTGGCGGCAATGACCAGGCGCGCGCCGTCGACGTCGTGGGCACTGAAACGCCGCGCGACGTGGACGATGCGTCCATCGTCGCGCAGGGGCTCGAGCTCGTCGGCGAGCCAGGGGGCGACCACTGTCACCGCCGCCCCGGCGCGGCGCACCAGCTCGACCTTGCGCGCGGCGACCTCACCGCCACCGACGACCAGCACGCGCTGGTCCTGCAGGTCCATGAATACGGGGTAATAGAGCATAATGAGCGCCATCGCGTCGGCGTCTGCGCGGATCCTTGATTATCCCAGATGACGCATCCAGGTGCGCCACTGCGTTGTTATAAACTTATAGCGCCGGAAGACCGGCTGGGGCGTGCAACGATGAGCGAGACCATGATCGTGACGACGCTGGCGGCGGGCCAGTCGGCCCGGCGGCGACTGGTATCCGCGCTCGCCCGCGGCGCCGCGATCCCCGGCGTGTTTTTCTTCTCCGACGGTGTCGAGGCGGCCGCCGCCAGCGAAGAGCGCAATGCCTGGCGAGCCCTCGCCGAGCGCCACGGGCTGGCGTTGTGGTTGTGCTCGACCTCGGCCGAGCGCCGCGGCTTCGATGCGAGCGCGGGCGCGCCCACGGGCTTCGACTACGCCTCGATCACCGACTTTGCCGCCCTGGCCGAGCGGGCCGAGCAAATCGACGTCGCGGGGCCCTCATGAGCCGGAAAACCTTCGTGATTGAGTTGCGCGGCGGCACGGCCGCTGGCCGGCGCACGCTCGAGGCGCTCGAGCTGGCGGCCGGACTGGCCGAGCACGGCCATGGCGTGTCGCTGCTGCTGCACACCGCCGCGCTGGCCCGCCTGACCAGCGCGCGCGGCGACGCCGAGCTCGCGGACGCCCTGGAGCGCCTGGTCGGCGCCGGCATCGATCGCGCCTACACCGAGGCCACCGGGGTACCCAGCTTCGTCGGGCCCCTGGCGATCGAGATCGTCGACGGCGATGACCTCCGCCCTGGCGCCGATGCATCGATCCTGTTTTAACGCCGGACGACGCCGGTCGGTTGGCAAGGCAACGCCCATGGCGGGCGCGCGCCGCAAGCGCTAGACTGGTGGTGTCGCATACCCCGGGCATCCGCGCAACAGCCATGTCGCACACGGCCACAACCGATCAATTCGCACGCCCCCTGCGCGACCTGCGCATCTCCGTGACGGACAAGTGCAATTTCCGCTGCACCTATTGCATGCCCAAGTCGCAGTTCGGCGCGCACCATGAGTTCCTGCCGCGCGAGGATTTGCTCGATTTCGACGAGATCGAGCGCCTGGCGCGGGTGTTCGCGGGCCACGGCGTGCGCAAGATCCGGCTGACCGGCGGCGAGCCGCTGGTTCGACCCCGCCTCGATCAGCTCATCGCGCGCCTCGCCGCGATCGATGGCATCGACGACATCGCGTTGACCACCAACGGCTCCCTGCTTTCGACCCAGCAGGCCCGCCGGCTCGCCGAAGCCGGCCTGTCGCGCGTGACGGTGAGCCTCGACAGCATCGACGACGCGACGTTCATGGCGATCAACGACGTGGGCTTCCCCGTGGGCAAGGTGCTCGAGGGGATCGACAACGCCAGCGCCGCCGGTCTGTCGGTCAAGATCAACGCGGTGGTGCAGCGCGGCGTCAACGAGGACCAGATCCTGCCCATGGCCGGCTACTTCCGCGGCAGCGGCCACATCCTGCGCTTCATCGAGTTCATGGACGTGGGCACCACCAACGGCTGGCGCCTCGCCGACGTGGTCTCGGCGCGCGAGATCCGCGACAGGATCCATGCCGTGTGGCCGATCGAGCCGGTCGAGGCCAATTATCGCGGTGAGGTCGCCGAGCGTTGGCGCTACCGCGACGGCACCGGCGAGATCGGTTTGATCGCCTCGGTGACGCAACCGTTCTGCGGCTCGTGCACACGCGCCCGCCTGTCGGCCGAGGGCGCGCTCTATACCTGCTTGTTCGCCGGCGTCGGCTTCGATCTACGCGGCCTGATGCGAAGCGGTGCGGACGACGCCCGCCTTTACGACGAGATCGCGGGCATCTGGACCCGCCGCAACGATCGCTACTCGGAGCTGCGTTCCGAGGAGACGGTGCTGCAGCCCAAGGTGGAGATGTCCTATATCGGCGGGTGAGCGCGCCGCGCCATGCCGTCATAGCCCCGGATCCGTGGGCCGGGCGGCGTGGCGTCACACAGCGGGGGAGTCGATGCCATGAAAGTCTCGCGTATACTCCAGAACAAAGGCGGCGACGTCGCCACCGTCACGCCCGAGACCCCCATACTGGAGGTCGTCGCCGAGATGCGCTCGCGCGGTATCGGCGCCATGGTGGTCACCGACCCCGATGGCGGCATCGCCGGTATTCTGTCCGAGCGCGACATCGTCCAGTCGTTGGCCGACCACGGCGAGGGCCTGGCCCAGCTCAGCGCGCGCGACTTGATGACCAGCGAGGTGAGCGTCTGCGACTCGAACCACGACGTCAACGACGTCATGCGCCAGATGTCGGGCGGTCGCTTCCGCCACGTCCCCGTGGTCGAGCAAGGCAAGGTCAGCGGTGTCATATCGATCGGCGATGTCGTGCGCGCGCGCATCGATGAGCTCGAGCGCGAGACCGAGGCGCTGCAGCACTACATCTCGGGCTGAGCCGACCGTGGGCGCCCGCTCGTCCGGGCATCGGGGCGTATGCGGGCAGCGGCGACACAATCGCATCGCATCCCCGGCATGACACGGCGCAACCGCGATATCGCCGCGCTCTTCGAGCGCCTGGCCGACCTGCTCGAGATCGAGGGCGAGAATCCGTTCCGCATTCGTGCCTACCGCAACGCCGCCGAGACCATCGAGGGGCTTTCGACCCCGGTGGGCGAGCTCATCGCCAACGGCACCGACCTGACGCAATACCCCCATATCGGCCGCGAGATCGCGGACAAGCTGCACACGGTCGCGCAGACGGGGGGCCTGCCGGCGCTCGACGAGGTTGCCCGGCGAGTGCCCCCGGTCCTCGCCGACCTGATGGCGCTCAAGGGGCTCGGCCCCAAGGGCGTCAAGGCGATCCATGAGCACTTCTCGGTCGGCTCGTTCGACGACCTCGAGCAACTGGCGCGTTCGGGGCGCCTGCGCGAGCTGCCCGGCTTCGGCGCGAAAAAGGAAGCCGACGTCATCGCCAGCATCGAGCAATGGCGCGCGCAGCGCCAGCAGCGCACGCGGCTCGACCACGCCGAGGCGCAGGCCCAGCCGCTCGCCGACCACCTGGCCGCGCTGGATGGCGTCGAGACGGTCGCGATCGCCGGCAGCTACCGCCGCTGCCGCGAGACGGTCGGCGACATCGACATCCTCGCCGCCTGCCGCGACGGCGAGGCGGTCATGGCCGCACTGGTCGCCTACGAGGCGGTCGAGACCGTCCTCTCGCACGGCAGCACCCGCTCCAGCGTGCGCCTGGCCGATGGCCTGCAGGTCGATGTGCGCGCGGTGGAGCCGGCCCAATGGGGCGCGGCGCTGATGTACTTCACGGGCTCGAAGGCGCACAACGTGCGTCTGCGCCAGCGCGCGCTCGAGCGCGGCTTCAAACTCAACGAGTACGGGCTCTGGGAAGACGACGCGGTCGTCGCGAGCACCACCGAGGCCGCCATCTACGCTCGGCTCGATCTCGAGTGGATCCCGCCGGAGCTGCGCGAGGATCAGGGCGAGATCGAGGCCGGCGAGCGCGGCGCCCTGCCGCATCTCATCGAGACCGAGCAGCTCCGGGGCAACCTGCACGCGCACACGACCTGGAGCGACGGCAAGGCCACGCTGGAGGAGATGGCCGAGGCCGCGCGCGCACGAGGCGATGCCTATCTGGCGATCACCGATCACGGACCCAGGGTGCGCGTCGCCAACGGGTTATCGCCCGAGCGTCTGACCGACCAGGCCCGTGCCATCGACGCCCTCAACGCGCAGATGGAGGAGCTGACGCTGCTCAAGGGCTGCGAGGTCGACATCCTGGCCGACGGCGAGCTGGACCTGCCCGACCAGACACTCGCCGAACTCGACGTCGTCGTGTGCTCGATCCACTACAACCTGCGGCTCAGCCGTGACGAGCAGACCCGGCGCGTGCTGCGCGCCATGGACAACCCCCATTTCATGATCTGGGGCCACCCCACCGCGCGCGAGATCCATCGCCGCGACCCGATCGACATCGATCTCGACGCCTGTCTGGAGGCGGCGGCCGCACGCGGCATCGCCGTCGAGATCAATGCCCAGCCGAAACGCCTCGACCTGTGCGACGCCGACATACGCCGCGCCTTGGCCAAGGGGTGCCGATTGGTGATCAACACCGATGCCCACAGCGCGGCCAATCTCGATCTACAGCGCTTCGGCGTCGCGCAAGCGCGGCGCGCCTGGGCGAGCCCCGACGCGGTGCTCAACACGGGGGGTGTCGAGGCCGTCACCCGCTTACACCGGCGATGTTGATGGCCGCGGCGGCGAGCGGCTCATTGGGCGCATGAAGCGGCCCTCTCTGCCGCCGCAACCTCGACCCCGAGAGATCCTCACCCCGACCACGCTCAGGCCTGCGCCTCGACCAGCTCGGCCTGCTGGCGTTGCCACATCTCGGCGTAGAGCCCGTTCGATCGTAGGAGCTCGTCGTGGCGTCCCCGCTCGACGATGCGGCCATGGTCGAGCACGAGGATCTCGTCGGCGTCGGCGATCGTGGATAACCGGTGGGCAATCGCCAGCGTCGTCGTATGCCGCGCGACGCGGCCCAAGGCATCGAGGATCGCCGCCTCGGAGCGCGAGTCCAGACTGGAGGTCGCCTCGTCGAATACGAGGATGGGCGGGCGCTTGAGGAACACGCGGGCGATCGCGACGCGTTGTTTCTCGCCCCCCGATAATTTCAGACCACGCTCACCCACCTCGGTGTCGTAACCATCGGGCAAGCCGGCGATGAAGTCATCCAGGTCGGCCAGTCGCGCCGCCTCGGCGATCTGCTCGCGGCTGGCCCCCGGCGAGGCGTAGCCGATGTTGTAGGCGATGGTGTTGTTGAAAAGCACCGTGTCCTGGGGAACGATACCGATGGCCTCGCGCACGCTCGCCTGGGTGCACGCGCGCAGATCCTGACCGTCGATGGTGATCGATCCGGCATCCGGGTCCCAGAAGCGAAACAGCAATCGCGCCAGCGTCGATTTCCCGGCCCCCGATGGTCCGACCACGGCGATCTTGTGGCCCGGCGGGATGTCGAAGCTGATGTCGTCGACGACCGTCTGGTGCGCCTGATAGCCGAAGCGCACACCGGCGAAGCGCACGTGGGCAGCCGATACTTCAAGCGGGCGTGCGTCGGGCGCGTCGACGACTTCGGGTTCGGTGTCCAGCAACTGGAACACGAGGTCCATGTCGGCCAGGGCATACTTCATCGAGCGATAGACCGAGCCCAGGGAATTGAGTGGCATGAACAGCTGCAACAGCATGCCGTTGACCATGACCAGATCGCCCAACGACATCGTGCCCGCAGCAACCCCCCAGGCCGCCTGGACCATGATGGCGGTCACCGCGACGGCGATGATCGCGCCCTGACCGAAGTTGAGCGCGCCCATGGTGACCTGGGTCCGCACGCCGGCGTCGCCCCAGCCGTCGAGCGCGCGATCGTAGGCACGAAGTTCCTGGTCCTCGTTGTTGAAATACTTGACCGTCTCGTAGTTGAGCAGGCTGTCGATGGCATGGTCATTGGCCTGCGATTCGAGCCGGTTCATGCGGTGGCGCAAGTCCATGCGCCACTCGGTGACCGCAAGCGTGAACGCGATATAGCCGGCGACCGCGAGCAGCGTCGTCGCAGCGAACGTCCAGCTATAGCCGACGACGAGGATTCCCGCGACGAACAAGGCCTCGGCGGCGGTGGGCACGAGATTGAGCACGAGGTAGTTGAGGATGTTGGAGATGCTGGTGGTCCCGCGCGCCAGGTCGCGCGAGACCGCCCCCGTGCGGCGCTGCAGATGGTAGCCCAGCGACAGGGTGTGCAGATGGCCGAGCACCTCGCGCGACAGGCGCTGCATGGCCGAATAGCGAACGCGCGCGAAGATCGCATCGCGCAGCTCGGCGAAGCCACTGTTGGCGAGGCGGAGACCACCGTAAGCGGCCAACAACGCCAACGGCACGGCGAGCTCGCCACCACCGCTTTGATCCAGCGCATCGACGAGCCGCTTGAGCAACAGCGGTACGCCGACCAACGCCACTTTGGCGACGACGAGGCAGACCAGTGCCAACGCCACGCGCCCCCGCCAAGGGCGCAGATAGGCGAGCATCCGTGCCAGATTGCCCCGGTCGGTATGCAGGTGCGGATTCTCGGTAGGCCGGCCCTTCATCGATGAACGGGCGAGCGTGCCCTACGTCCTCGCCTCACCGATCCTCGTGCGCCCGCATCGTCCCGGGTGCGTCGAAACGGCAGCCGATTCGATAACCCACCTGCCCGAGGTCCTCGACGTAGACGATCTCGGCATCGAGCGCATCACCAATGGGCTCGCCTTCGCTGTTCAGGATCTCGACCCGGATACGCTCGCCCTGCGGTTCTTGCGTGGTCATGACGGCGACACCGCCACGGCTTGCGTCCGCCAGGCGGCACGGCGCTCCCGCGCCCGTGCTCCCGGCCACGCGAATGCGCACCACCGCATCGACACCATGGCGCGCGTAGGCCCGGCGCTCGCGGTCACTGCCCATCAATCCCCCCAAGCGGACACCCGCCGACTCCGCTCGACACCATCGGCCGCACCGGCTGGCGTCGCCCAGCGGCCCGGGCCGGCGTGATCAAGCCGTCGCCGCTAACGCGACGTCGTCGTCGACATGGCGGCGCGCAGCATCGACGACCTCGATACCGCCCGCACCGGCAGCGCCCTCGGCGAGCACACGCCGCCAAGCGCGGGCGCCACGGCATCCCTGGAACAGCCCGCTGAGGTGGCGCGTCATGTGGCCCAGGGCGATGCCGCGCGCCAATTGCGCCTCGACGTAACGCCGATACGCACTGGCCACCTCGCTGCGGCTCGGACCAGCGGCATCGCCCCAGAAGCGCCGGTCGGCATCCGCCAGCATGTACGGATCCCTTTCGGGTGCCCGGCCCAGCATGCACCCGTCGACGTGGCGCAGATGCTCGGCCACCTCGTCCAGCGAGCCGATCCCGCCGTTGATGACGACGGGCGTGTCCGGCCAGTCCTGCTTGAGGCGATAGACCCGCCCATGATCGAGCGGCGGGACCTCCCGGTTGGCCTTGGGCGACAGGCCCTGCAGCCAGGCCTTGCGCGCGTGCACGATCAACGCGTCGGCGCCGGCCGCGACCACGGCCGCGGTAAAGCGCTGGAGGAAGGCGTAGCTGTCACAATCATCGATGCCGATACGGGTCTTGACCGTCACCGGCACCGAGACACGGTTCTTCATGCGCTCGACACAGCGCGCCACCGTCTCCGGTTCCGCCATCAGGCAAGCGCCGAACGCGCCCGACTGGACGCGATCACTCGGGCAGCCGACGTTGATGTTGATCTCATCGTAACCGTGCCCGGCACCCAGCTCGGCCGCACGCGCCATGGCGTCGGGCTCGCTGCCGCCCAACTGCAGCGCGACCGGGTGCTCGGCGGCATCGAAGGCCAACAGCCGCCCCGGGTCACCGCGCATGAGCGCCTGGGCGGTGACCATCTCGGTGTAGAGCAGCGTGCGCTTGGAGATGAGCCGCATCAGGTACCGGTGGTGCCGGTCCGTGCAGTCCATCATCGGCGCCTCGCTGAGCGTGCGGTCGAGCACCATGCGCCATCACCTCCCTACGGCGATGATAACAAGCCCCCGAATCCACTTGAACGCCGAGACGTCACGGCATGGGCAGTGACGCCGATTCACTTGCCGGCTCCCGACGCAACCCAGCGCCTCACCGGAAACCGCGAATGGGCACGAATGTATCGTGTCGATAACGCCGCCTCTGGAGGGGAGCTTCTCGATCCGTATCTTGTAACTCAACCACCCCAATATGCGGGCGGTTCCGTGGACGGGTCACCGAAGCACCAACTCCATGCGCACTTATTGTATTCGTTTTCATTCGCGGTTCCGGGAAAATGGCGCTAGAAAGCCCCCACTGCGACCGCGAAGGGCCAGCACCGGGGAACACCCACCCGGAACCATATTGTGTTTATTTGGTGGCTCGTTCAGCCGAGCTCACTTTTGCGCGACCAGGTAGGCGATCCACGCGGCGTAATCGGGGATCTCTTCGGTCTCGTCGAAGCGGTCGATGGGCTCGTCGGTGTCCTCGTCGAAGGCCTGGACATACATGCGTGTGCGGCTGAAACCCACCTCGGCGAG
Source organism: uncultured Ectothiorhodospiraceae bacterium (assembly GCA_964445325.1). Classification (GTDB taxonomy): domain Bacteria; phylum Pseudomonadota; class Gammaproteobacteria; order XJ16; family Halofilaceae; genus Halofilum. The sequence continues at coordinate 11,026 of CAYUKN010000016.1, read as the reverse complement.
GATCTCGCGGAGCTCCTTCGCCCCCCAGAGCCGCCAGTTGTAGCTGAAAGCCCGGTCGAGGCGCGAGCCATCGGGGAAGCGGAAGTGGATAAAACACACCATCTCGGCCGCGATGGGATTGAACGCCGCCTGGTCCCAAACGTAGGTGAAGTCTTCGAACTCGGTCGTCTCTTCCTGGCAGCGATTGGCCTCGTAGCCGCCGAACATGTCGAAGAAGGCGACGCCATCGTCGACGAGCGAGTTGTAGACATTGGTAAAGTATTGCTTGAGCGTAGCGCGCTCCTGGAAGAACCAGTAGCTGAAATTGAACGCCTGCACTACGTCGAAGCGCCCGGCGTCGATCGTCAACACGTCCTCGGGCAGCAGATCGATCCGACTCTTTTGGTCCGCGGTCAACGGCGCGATGTTGTTGTCGAACCCCCAGCCGAGAACCTCGGGATCGATGTCCACGCCGATGGCGCGGTTGTGCGGCGAGCGCTGGACCCAGGTCGACGCCGACAGCGCCGTACCGCAAAAGTCCTCCCGTAATGCCGCGGGCGTGCGTCCGCGAATCCCGGTAAAGGTATCGGCAACGAAGTCCAGCTCGAAGTCGACACCCTGGACCGATTGCTGGTAGAGCTCATACGGGTCAACCAAATCGGCGATGCGCGATTTCGCCTTCTTTTCTCGAGCCATGGCCTGAGTCTCCCAGTCCGTCGACCTTCGCTTGCGCTCGCCGCCCCTCGACGCCAGCGCGCCGATCAGCTCTTGATCCCGGTGCCGCGCTCGAGGAGCACCATCGCCCACGTGCTCAGCCCCACCAGGAATCCGAGGATGATGGCGATCGCCAGCGCTACGGGGATATCCGAGACCCCGAGGAAGCCATAGCGGAACGCATTGACCATGTACAGGATGGGATTGACCAGCGACGCCCCCTGCCACAGCGGCGCGAGCAGCGAGATCGAATAGAACACCCCGCCGAGGTAGGTCAGCGGTGTCAGGACGAAGGTGGGCACAATCGATATATCGTCGAAGCTCTTGGCGAAGATCGCGTTGATGAAACCGCCGGTGGCGAACACCGCGGCGGTGCAAACCGCGACCAGTACCACCAGCAATGGGTGAGCGAACTCGAGATCGGTAAAGATCGCCGCCACCAGGGTCACCAGGGCACCCACCGTCAGTCCCCGCGCAATGCCGCCGGTGACGTAGCCCGCCAATATGAGCCAGTTGGGCACGGGCGCGACCAGCATCTCCTCGATGTGGCGCTGAAACTTGGTGCCATAGAACGACGACACCACATTACCGTACGAGTTGGTGATGATCGACAGCATGATGATCCCGGGCACGATGTAGTCCATGTAGGTGAAGCCGTCCATGGGCCCGATCCGCTCACCAATCAGACTGCCGAAGATCAGCAAATACAACCCCGTGGTGATCGCCGACGGCAGGATCGTCTGGACCCATATCCGGGCGAACCGCGTAATCTCCTTGAGCACGATCGTCGAAAACGCGACCCAATTGCGGCGCCATGCCGTGGGCACTGCCGTATCGCCATACGTCATGCTGCGTCGGGCTCCTCGCGCTGGTCCTCGACCAGTCGCATGAAGAATTCCTCCAACCGATTGGTCTTGTTGCGCATCGAGCGCACCTCGAAGCCCTGGCGCGAGAGTTCGGTGAACAGCCGATTGATGCCGACGTCCTTGGGCACATCCACCTCGAGACCGCCATCATCTCGCGCCAGCAGGGTATAGCCGTCGATCGCCCGAATGTTGCGCACGTCGCCGTCGACGTCGAGCACGAAGGTCTCGCGGTTGAGCTTGTCGACGAGCTCCTCGACCGTCCCCCGCTCGACGATCTCGCCGTGGTTGATCACGGCGACGTTGCGGCAAAGATTCTCCGCCTCCTCCAGATAATGCGTCGTGAGGATGATGGTGATGCCGCGCTCGTTGATTTGCTGCAGGAACTGCCACATCGAGCGCCGGATCTCGATGTCCACGCCGGCGGTCGGCTCGTCCAGGATCAGCAGGCGCGGCTCGTGGATGAGCGCCCGGGCGATGAGCAGACGCCGTTTCATACCGCCGGATAGCTCGCGCGAGACCACCGCGCGCTTCTCCCACAGACCGAGCTGTTTGAGGTACTTCTCGGCACGCTGGCGCGCTGTAGGGCGATCGATGCCGTAATAGCCGGCTTGATTGAGCACGATCTGCTCGACCGTCTCGAATTGGTTGAAGTTGAACTCCTGCGGCACGAGCCCGATGCACGCCTTGGCCTGCACGGTGTCGCGGTCGAGATCGTGACCGAAGACACGGACCTCGCCCGCGGTCTTGTTCACCAGCGAGGCGATGATGCCGATGGCCGTCGATTTACCCGCGCCGTTGGGGCCGAGAAGCGCGAAGAACTGGCCCGCGGCGACCTCCAGATCGATGCCTTTGACGGCCTGGACGCCGTTGGGGTAGGTCTTCTCGAGGTTGCGAATACTCAGGGCATTCATGGGCTTGGCAGGGTTATCGGCGAAGCCGCGGCATTCTACGCGACTCGCGCCCTTGGCATAAGGTCTCGGAATCGCGGCAGTGCCGTTCAGCTCACATTGCGGTTGCGCTGCCAGACGACCTCGGCGCCGCCCTCATGGCGCGCGAGCACCCGTCCGAGCACGAACAACAGATCCGACAGGCGGTTGAGATACGCCAGGCCCTGCGGATTGACGGGCTCGCCGCGCTGGAGGGTATGGACGCAGCGCTCGGCACGGCGGCACACGGTACGGGCGAAATGGCACGCCGCGGTGGCCGGCCCTCCCCCGGGCAGGATGAAGTCCTTGAGCGGGGGCAGCTCCGCGTTGTAGGCGTCCAGCTTGGCCTCGAGCCATTCGACCTGACCGGCGGTGACCGCTTCGTAGCCGGGCACGCACAGCTCACCCCCGAGATCGAACAGGTTGTGCTGCACCTCGAACAGGATGTCGGCGATCGGCTGCGGCATCGGGTGCGCGGCCATCATGCCGATGGCCGCGTTGAGCTCGTCGACCGTGCCGAAGGCGGTGACCCGGGCGCCGTCCTTGTCGGTGCGTGAGCCATCGCCCAGCCCCGTCGTTCCACCGTCGCCCGTCCGGGTATAGATCTTCGACAACCGGTTGCCCATGGCCACTCCGCGCCGTTCCACAAGAAGCGCAACATTTTGCGCCCGATCCATCGACGAGCACAACATTTCGGTGCAGGCGGCACCCGCAACGCTCCCGGGTTCGCGGCGGCGCGCGGACCGGTTTCACCGGTCCGCAGTCGCCACCACAGCATTTGGGGTACGGCAAGCGACGCCATATCATGAGACAATCGCGCATGAGCCCGCGTGCTGCGCGGCGGCGGTTACAGCGAACAGGGGGTTTTGTGTCGATCGACCGGGTCATCACCGCCTTCGAAATGATGCCGAGCTGGCAGGAGCGCTACCGGCTCATCATCGATATGGGCCGCAAGCTGCCGGAGCTGCCCGAAGCGCACTATGCCGACGACAACCTCCTCGACGGCTGCATGAGCAAGGTCTGGATGACGGCCGAGCTCGACAGCGGCGTTGATCCACCGGTGATGCGATTCCAGGCCGACAGCGATTCCCAGATCGTCAAGGGCTTGATCGCGATCGTCTTCGAGGTCTTCAACAACCGGCCGCCCGAGGAGATCCTGACCACGGACATCGAGTCGGTCTTCCAGCAGCTCGAGCTTGAGCAGCACATCTCGAGCGGCCGGCGTAACGGCCTATCGTCGATGGTTCGCCGCGTGCGCGAGCTGGCGCAGGCAGAGCTCGCTGCCTGAGCCATGGACACGTCCTGTGCGCGCGCCCGCCCGAGAGCCCGCCCGTACGCGCTGACACTGCTGCTGGCGCTGCTGGCCGCCGCATGGACGCCAATCGCCGCGAGCCAGGAGCCCATCCGCATCGGCTGGACGGCCTGGGCCGACGGGGTGTTCGTCACACGCCTGGCCGAGCATTTGATCGAGGAAGAGCTGGGCCAGCCGGTCGAGCTGGTGCGCGCGGGCATCGCCGAGCAGTACCAGGGGGTGGCCAGCGGGCGCATGGACGTCACCTTGATGTCGTGGCAGCCGCGCACGCATGGGCCCTACGTCGCCCGCGTGGCCTCGGAGGTCGAGGATCTGGGGGTCCTCTATGGCGGGGCCAAGCTCGGCTGGGCCGTCCCCGCCTACGTGCCCCGGGAGCGCGTCGCCACGATCGACGATCTCACCGACCCCGAGGTGCGCGAGCGACTCGGCGCGCGCGTTGTGGGCATCGACCCGGGTGCGGGGCTGATGCGCTTGTCCAACCGGGCCCTCGACGAGTACGCACTGGCGGACTACAGCGTCGCTTCCGGATCGGGGCCCGAGATGACCTCGACCCTCGAGCAGGCCATCGATGCCGGCGACTGGATCGTCGTCACGGCTTGGAGCCCGCACTGGATGTTCGCGGCCTTCGATCTGCGCTACCTCGACGACCCCAAGGGCGTGCTCGGCGGCGGCGAGCAGATACACGCCCTTGCGCGCCAGGGTTTCTATAGCGACCACCCGGAAGTCGCGGAGCTGCTGACCCGGATGTGGATCCCCTTACGGGATCTCGAGGAGGGCATGCTCGACGCCTACCGGCGCAGCCACACCGCCGCGGTGGAGCGCTTCGCCGACCTCCACCGCGAGCGCATCGACTACTGGATCACGGGCAAGCCCTGAGCGCCGGGCTGCGGCGGGCGCACGTCGATCGAGGACGAACCGACGCCGCCGGGCAGAAGCCGGGCTGCATCGCAGCCCCACCCGCTGCGATCGATCGAGGTACCCGTGCGCGGCCGCACACGCCCCGCCCTCGACCGGCGTAGGCCGGCTATCGCTGCCTGCCCCCAAGCGCGGCCACCAGCGCCACCGCACACGAACGGCCACGGGATCGGCCGGCGCCCCGAGCGATGACCGGCGATCGGCGGCCGCAATACCCGCCTATCCCGCCTCGAATAAGGGCGCTGGCTAGGGGCCGAGCTCGCGCCCACGACCCCTTCATGAGCGCCGCTTGTCGCCTTTTTTGGCCGCGTGACATAATCGCGCGCCGCTGCCCGAGCGGGGCCGCTTCCCCGCTTCTCGCACGAGCTCAGCGCTCGGCCCGGCGTACCCATCGACCGCGCGCCCGAAGGAGGGCCCATGAAGATCCTCTTCGCCGACAAGTTCCAGTCCGCGTATCTCGACGAGCTCGAGCAGCGGGGCCACCAGTGCGACCTCCAGCCGGAGCTCACCGGTGAGACGCTGCCCGAGCACATCAGCGGCGCCGAGGTCGTGATCGTGCGCAGCACCCAGATCACGCGCGCCGCCATCGAGGCGGCGGATGCGCTCAAGCTCATCGTGCGCGCCGGCGCGGGGACCAACACCATCGACAAGGCGGCCGCGGCCGAGCACAACGTGCCCGTCTGCAACGTCCCCGGCAAGAATGCCCTGGCGGTCGCCGAGCTCGCTTTCGGCCTGCTGCTGGCGATCGACCGCAACATCCCGGACAACGTGATCGAGCTGCGTGACGGGCGCTGGAACAAGAAGAAATACGCCCAGGCGCAGGGTATCCAGGGCCGGCGCATCGGTATTGTCGGCCTGGGCGGCATCGGCATGGCGGTCGCCGAGCGTGCCCATGCCTTCGGCATGCAGGTCCACGTCGTGCGCAAGCCTAGCCGCGACGCCGACACCACCGCCCGGCTGGAAAGCCTGGGTGTCCAACAGCTCGAGGATCTGTCGCAGCTGGCCGCCCGTTGCGACGTGCTGTCGTTCCATCTGCCGGCGACCGACGCCACCAAGGACTTGATCAACGACGACTTTCTGGCGCAGTGCCAGGACGGCGCGATCCTGATCAACACGGCCCGTGGCGAGATCGTCGACGAGGATGCGCTGATTCGCGCGATGGACAGCAAGGGCATCCGCGCCGGCCTCGACGTCTACAAGGGCGAGCCGGCTTCGGGTCAGGGCGAGTTCCAGTCGCGGCTGGCACAACACCCCAATGTCTACGGTACGCATCACATCGGGGCCTCGACGGAACAGGCCCAGAACGCGATCGCGGCCGAGGTGGTGCGCATGCTCGACGAGTTCGAGCGCGGCAACGTGCTGCACTGCGTCAATCTCTAACACGAAGGGCCGTTGCGCCGGCCGAAGCCGACCCGGCGAGGCCCGATCACGCGGGAGACCGAGTCATGACCAATCGCGTCTACAACTTCTGTGCAGGCCCTTGCACCCTGCCGCTCGAGGTCCTCGAGGAAGCGCAAAAGGAATTCGTGGACTATCAGGGCACCGGGATGTCGCTCATCGAGATGAGCCATCGCGCGCCCGAATACGACGAAGTGCACAGTGAGGCGATGCAGCTCGCCCGCGAGATCTATCAGGTGCCCGATGACTTTGCCGTCCTGTTCCTGCAGGGCGGCGCCACGCTGCAGTTCGCGATGGTGCCGATGAATCTTCTCAAGTCCGGCCAGAAGGGCGGATACATTGGCTCGGGCGCCTGGGCCAGCGGGGCGTTCAAGGACGGCCAAAAGTACGGCGATGTGTATCTCGCATGGGACGGCAAGGATACCGGATATACCCGTATGCCGACCTCCGACGAGATCGAGATCCGCGCCGGCACGCGCTATCTCCACATCACCTCGAACGAGACCATCAGCGGCATCCGCATGACCGAATGGCCCGAGGTCGACGTGCCCCTGGTCGCCGACATGTCGTCGGACTACATGTCGCGTCCCATCCCTTGGGAGAAGTTCGATCTGGTCTACGGCGGCGCCCAGAAGAACCTTGGGCCGGCCGGGGCCACCCTGGTGTTCGTGCGCAAGTCCGCCCTGGCCGATGCCAACACCGAGGTCGGTGCCTATCTGCGCTATCAGACGCACGTGGACAAGGACTCGCTGTTCAACACGCCGCCCGTCTTCACGATCTACATGATCGGCAAGGTCCTCAAGTGGATGAAGAACAAGGGCGGACTCGAGGCCATCGAGGCCGAGGCGGCCGACAAGGCGCAGCGCCTCTACGACGTCATCGACAACAGCGGCGGCTGGTACACCTCGCCCGTGGCGGTCGAGAACCGCTCCCACATGAACGTCGTCTTCCGCCTCCCGAGCGAGGAGCTGGAGAAGAAGTTCCTCAAGGAGGCCGACAGCGCCGGCCTGAAGAACCTCAAGGGCCACCGCAGCGTCGGCGGCTGCCGTGCCAGCATCTACAACGCGATGCCTGTCGAGGGCGTCGACGCCCTGGCGTCGTTCATGCACCAGTTCCAGAAGGACAACAGCTGACGAGCCCACGGACGACCACGGGAGCGCGCCATGACCGCCATCCGACCGTTTCAGAGCTACTACGCCAGCCCCGAGCTGGCCAAGGATGTCGCGTGTCCGGCCTATGACGCGATGACGCCGGGGCAGCGCCACGAGTTCGCCCTGGCCCATCCGCTCAACTACCTCAACGTGATGCGCTCGACGGAGGAGTACCCCGAGGACCAGCGGCCGCCGTTCGACGAGAACCTGCAGCGCAACTCGGCCAAGCTTCAGCAGCTCATCGCCGACGGCGTGTTCGTCTACAATCAGCAACCCGGCATCTACGTCCTGCGCCTGGCCGCCGACGACCATATCCAGACGGGACTGATCGCCGAGATCCCGGTCGACGAGTTTGACCATGGCGGCGTCAAGAAGCACGAGAACACGCGCCAGGACAAGGAAGAGGTGCTGATACGCCACCGGGACAAGGTGCGCGCGAGCTCGACACCGATCAGCCTGACCTTGCCCGGTGACGAATCGCTCGAGTCGCTGCTGGAGCAGGTCAAGCAGCGCGAACCGCTCATCGACTTCGTCTCCGATGACGGGCTCGCGCAAACGCTGTGGTTCGTCGGCGACCCCGAGGAGATCCGGGCCTTCCAGGAGGCATTCGAGCGATACCCGGCGTTGTATCTCACCGACGGCCACCACCGCTGCGCGGTCTGCCAGAAGTGGGCCGCCAAGCGCCGGGAGGAGAATCCCGATCATCGGGGCGACGAGGCCTACAACTTCGTTCTGTCGGCGATCTTCCCCGACGATCAGATGCGGATCCTGGAGTACAACCGCCTCGTGCGCGATCTCAATGGCTATACGGTCGAGGGCTTGCTCGAGGCGCTGACCAACGATTTCGAGGTCAACCCGCTCAACGTCGCCGCGGCCGAGGACGCCCGCCCCCAACAGCGCCACCAATTCTCGATGTACGCCAACGGGTATTGGTATGGCCTCACCGCACGCGAGGGCGTGGTCGACGAGGACCACCCCGTGGGCCGCCTCGACGTGTGCGTGCTGCAGAACCGCATCCTGTCACCGTTGCTCGGTATCGACGATCCCCGCACGGATGCGCGCATCGACTATGTGCCCGGCGCTTTCGGCCTCGACGAGCTCGAGCGCCGCGTCCACCAGGGCTGGGCGGTGGCGTTCGCCTGCTATCCGACCTCGGTGTGGGAGCTCATGGCGATCGCCGACGCGGGCGCGGTGATGCCGCCCAAGTCGACTTGGTTCGATCCGAAAGTACGTTCGGGGCTATTGGTTCGGTTGCGGTAAGGATCGAGGCGTTCGCGACGGGTGTGGCGCTGCGGCTCGCCGCCGCCCACGCCGGTTTTGACCGGGAATGCTCGGTTCGCCAACGCAGGCCGGATCGCGTTCCCTGATATGCCCCATGGGCTTGCGAATCGGCGGGGATCGGGCCGCTGCAGCATGCGCCTGACCGCAAACGCCATCCGGCGGACCACGGGATGGCGCCGGTTGTTGCGTGAGGCCGAAGCCACCCGGAGCGGTTGGTGGGTCGATGCGGCACCGAACAACGCGATGGGCCCGCTCGGTCGCAAAAACCGGCCTACCTGCTCGCCCCCAGGGACATCGACCGATCCGCCGAGGTGGGCCGCGGCCCACGTCCGGGAACTCACCTGCCCTGTAGAAAACCTCGCGGCATTGGCCCGCATCGAAGCCGAAGAAGTCCGCCAATGATAGCGGGATGCCGTCCAGCACCTTCTTGAGCGAGGCCAACGACGGGCTCACGCGCTCGGACTTGATCAGCGAGATGGTGACCTGGGTCAGCCACGCGCGCCGGGCCAGCTCGCGCTGCGACACGCCATGCAATCGGCGCACGCGCACCGGAGGAATAAGCAATGCCGGCGCGAGCCAATGACCCACTCGCGTAGTAGATCATCCTCGGCCCAGCGTTTTACGCCTACTCAGCCGGCACCGCTGGCGCCCAGGCACGCCGGGAAAGCGAGCTCAAATGCTTGGGCCACTAAACCCGATCGCCTCGGACGCGACTCCATATCGCCCATTCGGTCGAGTTCGAACCCGGCCCTTTCTGCATCTAGGGTAGGTGCGGTGCCCGAAACCGACTTTGTGAACATGACCCTTGCACGAGCGTCACTATTAAAAATGTCGAGCGAAAGCGGTCTTATCTCCGCCGCGCCCTTACCGAACTTGCCGTAAGCATCAATCCGCCGTGTCGATCGACCCTGAAACGGTCGGTCCGCCGCTCGCGTCGACGGTGACGGTGAGCGTACCAGTGTCCGACGTCCCATCTGCTGTAAGCTCGAAGGCAATTTCCGGGACCACGTTGGTATTCGGATAGGTTGCCGGACCGGTGACATCGATTGCGTCAGCGTTGTAGTTAATGCTGGCCCCGGGCGGCATGGGATTACCGTTGCTGTCGGTGGCCCTAAAGCAATGCGTGCCCGGGTTCAAGGTTCCGGTGACCACATTTCCGCTGCAATCCGTGAACTCGAGGGTGCCTCCGGTGTTGCTTCCCATCACCAACACGATATTGGAGAAAATGAAAACGCGCTCGTTGTCGGCACATTGGCCCGGAAACTCACAATCAGGGCCGGAATACAGCCCATCCGGGCCATCGAAAACAGCATCTTGGTCGTTGTCGCTGGTCACGCCCGCCGGGAACTCGATGAACACCTCGTTGCTGTCGCGTGTGCCATCCTCGTTGGCATCGAGGAAGGGCTCCGACACATCGTCGATCTGAATATCGGGCACTTCGTCGTCGAAGACACCGTTCGAGTTGAGGTCCTGGAACGTCTCCGTGCCCTCGGCCCAAGCCAAGACCGACACACGGAAGTCGCCCGGTCGCGGATTCTGACTTTCCCATTGAACCGAGCACCCACCATCCTCGGTACGGCACGACGAATCGATCACGCCGCCCTCGGCGATGAAATTCACAATGGTTCCGTCGGGTATATTATTGGTGTTCAGATTGTCGCCCAAGCGGATATTGACCATGGTCGTCAGCCCGTCCTCGTTCGCCGCGTTCTGGACGGTGAGCTCCTCGGCCGAGATGCTAAAGCTGTCCTGGTCCGGGATTGCGTCACTCGGGTTGGCGCCAGCGCTGTCCGAGTTATCGCCGGATTCGCCGAAACAGCCCGAGACCGAAACCAAAAGGAACAGCAAAAACCCCGCCCGCAGGGAGCGGCTGATCAGGTAAGGCATCATCTCAGGATCCTTGATTTTTCTTTCTGGCCGGTAGGTTACATAATTTTTTTGACGTTGCAAGCGAGACAAGGCCCGAGCGGTGGCCCGCAGTGGGCTTCGGATCGCACGCAACGCCCATAGGGTGGGCCTCCGCTCGGCGTCATTCATAGGACACACGGAGGACAGCCGAGTTCGGTTCGACCCCGCGTGGCCACGTCACGACGATCCGGCGGGAGGGCTTCCGCCGGCGCCGAGCGGCGAACCCAACAGACTCGCGCGCCACTGAGGGGCGCCGGTTGTTGCCCGGGGCCGTTGAACCGCTCGAGATTGCCCCGTTCCGTGGCTCGTCTTCGCCGGCGCTGGGACGCAACGGGCAAAAACCGGCTTACGGATCCGCCAAGCCTCGAGAAGACCGAACACAAAAAGCCCGGCTCGAGGCCGGGCCTTTTTATTTGGCGTCCCCAAGGGGATTCGAACCCCTGTTGCCGCCGTGAGAGGGCGGAGTCCTAGGCCACTAGACGATGGGGACCTTGTTTGAACTGTTCGCCTCCGTGCCGCCGCCCGAATCATCCCTTCCCGCGGCACCGGGTGCTGATCTTACCAAGCGCCTGTCGG
>CAYUKN010000015.1:22955-31517 GCA_964445325.1 uncultured Ectothiorhodospiraceae bacterium | reverse complement strand
CTCGAGCGCATCTGCCGCAGCGTGACCGTCATCGCCGAGGTCACCCTCAACAATCACGAGCGCGGCGACTTCCAGCGCTTCGAGCGCGCCGTCGACGCGATCCCCGAGGTCACCGAGTGCCTCAAGGTCTCGGGCGAGTACGACTACATCCTGCGCTTCGTCTGCGCCGACATGGCCCAGTACCACAAGCTCTCCGAGGACTTGCTCAACACGGGCCGCGGCGTGGCCCACCTGGCCAGCCACGTCGTGCTCGCCTCGAGCAAGGAGAGTGCGGGCTTCCCGCTGGAGCCGCTGCTGGGCGAGCCCGGCCCAGAGTGAGCGCGGCGCGGATGGCTCTCGCGCGGCATCATGCGGCCGCGCGACTTGCCCAGTCGCCCGTGCCGTCGTGAGCGTGGCGGGTAGGGATCACCGCAAGCTGGTGCTGGGTCGCGCGCGACCGGTGCCGCGTCATCGGGGAAGCCGGCGATCCTGAGGCTAGCGGTCGCGCTCGAGGGCGACGAGCAGCCGATCGATGAGCGGGACCTGTCCCTTGTGCAGCTTGTGGCGGGCGGTGTCGGGGTCGAACCAGGCGGCGCGATCGACCTCGGGGAAGCGCTGGTAGTGCCCCGAGCGCGGCGGCCACTCCAGCGCCAAGGTATTGCTTACGATACGCTCGGGATCACAGTCGCCCTCGACGGCGAAGACGCGGAGCTCCTTGTCGCGCGACGCCCGCAACCGGCCCAGATCGATGGGTGGGGCCTCGAGCGTCAGGCCGGTCTCCTCGAACAACTCCCTTTGGGCGGCGTCGAGCGGGGCCTCGTCGGGGCCGAGCTCGCCCTTCGGGATGGACCACGCCGCGCGGTCGCGTCGGCGCCAGAACGGGCCGCCGGGATGGACCAACAATACCTCCGGGGCATCGCCCCGCCAGCGATACATGAGCACGCCCGCGCTTTGCTTCGGCATGGGTCCCCCTTCGGCCAACGCCGCTCACCACACGCCACCACCCGGCCGGGCCTGGCGCATCGGCCCGGCCCCAACGAGCGAATGGGTTGCGCGAGCTCGCTCGCCCGGGCGTAAGCGTAGACTATGTCGCTCTCCGTTCGACGGGAACCGCTACGGATGCGCAACGATCTGACGATCTACGACGACGTCGCCGACAGCTGGTGGTCGGACGAGGTGCGCTGGCTGCGGGCGTTGCGCAACCTCGTGCCCGCGCGCCTGGGCTGGTTCGATCGCTTCTTCGATTGGTCCGACCGGGCCGTCCTCGATCTGGGCTGCGCCGGGGGCTTCATGGCCGAGGCGCTCGCCGCCCGCGGCGCCCGCGTCACCGGCATCGATCCGGCGGCCCAGGCCGTCGCCGCCGCTCGGGAGCACGCCCGTACGGCCGGCTACGCCATCGATTACGACGTGGGCGTGGGCGAGGCGCTGCCTTACACGGACGCTACCTTCGACGCGGTCGTCTGCGTCGACGTCCTCGAGCACGTCGGCGATCTACACCAAGTGCTCGCCGAGGTCGCGCGCGTGCTGCGCCCGGGCGGGTGGTTCTTCTTCGACACCATCAATCGCAATGCGCTGGCGCGATTCGCGGTGATCACGCTGGCCGAGGACGTGCTGCGCCTGCTGCCGAAGGGCACCCACGACCCGGCGCTGTTCATCCGACCGGGCGAGCTCCGTGCCGGGCTCGAACGCGCCGGCCTGACACCCGGCCCGATGACGGGGCTGGGGCCACGCGGCATCAACCGCCGCGGCGATCCGGTCTTCGGGCGCATCCCCCTCAAGACGGTCGTCTACATGGGCCTCGCGTGCCGAGCCGGATCGGCGTGACGGCAGTCGCTCGTGGCCCGCGTCAGAACTCCTTGCACAGCCGGGCGGCGTCGAGCATGGCCGCGTGGATGTTGCGGCTGGTGACGGCGTCACCGACCCGGAAGAGCTGGTAGCGCCCGTCCGGATTGCGCTCGATCGCCTGGGGGCGATCCTCCATGAGGGCATCGAGATCGGTCTCGCCGTAGTTGACCGAGTCGCCCTTGAGCGCCTCGTAGACGGCGTCCATCGGCAGCGTGCCGTTCTCGACGACGACGTGATCGAACGTGCGCGTCGACTCGCGCTTGGTGTAGTCGTTGTAGAGCGTGGCGGCCAGGCGGCCGTCGCCGTCGCGCTCGACCCGGCGCAACCAATGGTCGGGCGTGATCGTCACACCCTGCTCGTAGAACGTGCGCAGGTAGGCGGGATAGTTGGTCCCGCCGATTTGCTGGCCGATGGCGCGCTCCGGTGTGATGATTTCCACCGCCTCGCCGTTGTTGGCGAGGTATTCGGCGCAGGTCGGGCCCGGGTGCTGGCCGTTGTCGTCGTAGAGCATGATCGAGCCACCCCCGGCGAAGTGGCCGCCGAGGACGTCCCAGGTGGTCTCGACCAACTCCTCACCCGCATGCAGGAAGTCCGTCTTGGGCAGCCCGCCCGTGGCCACGACCACGACATCGGGGGCCTCGGCCTGGACCTCCTCGGCCTCGGCGTAGGTGTTGTAGTGCACCGCCACGCCGAGGTGCTCGAGCTCGGCCAGGCGCCAGTCGACGATGCCGATGAGCTCGCGCCGGCGCTCGGGCACGGCGGCGAGCGCCACCTGGCCGCCGGCCTGGCCGGTGGCCTCGAAGACCACTACGTCGTGGCCGCGCGCGCCGCACACGCGTGCGGCCTCCAGGCCGGCGGGGCCGGCCCCGACGACGACGATCTTGCGCCGCGGGCCATCGCTCGCCGGGATCTCCTGCGGGATCGACTGCTCGCGCCCGGTCGCGGGGTTGTGGATGCACAGCGCCTCGCCGCCCTCGTAGATGCGGTCGATGCAGTAGCCGGCGCCCACACAGGGCCGGATGCGGTTCTCGGCGCCTGCGGCGACCTTGTGGGCGATGTGGGGGTCGGCCATGTGGGCCCGCTTCATGCCGACCATGTCGAGCTTGTCCTCGCGGATGGCGTAGCGCGCCGTGGCGATGTCGTTGATGCGGTTGGCGTGGAATACGGGGATGCCCCCCAGCTCCGCGCGGACCTCGCCCGCGAAATCGATGTCGGGCCCCTGGGGCGTGCCCATGTTCGCGATCACCTGCGACAGGCCCTCGTCGGTCTCGATGTGGCCGCGGATGACGTTGACGAAGTCGAGCTGGCCGGTTGCGACCAGGCGCTTGGCGATGGCGAGGCCCTCGTCGCGCGCCAAGCCGCCGTGCATGCCCTCCTCGATCACCATGCGGATGCCGACGACGTAGTCGTCGCCCACGCGCCGGCGCACCTCGGCGATGACCTCGCGCGCGAAGCGCGCGCGGTTGTCCAGCGAGCCGCCCCACTGGTCGTCGCGGCGATTGGTGTGCGGCGAGAAGAACGCGTCCATGAGGTGGCCGTAGGCCTCGAGCTCGATGCCGTCGAGGCCGCCCTCGCGGCAGCGGCGTGCGGACTCGCCGAAGGCGCGGATGATGCGCCAGATGTCGTGCTCCTCGAGCGCCTTGGGGAAGGCGCGGTGGGCGGGCTCGCGCACGCACGACGGCGAGACCACGGGTAGCCAGTCGCCGGTGTAGTGGCCGGTGCGCCGCCCCAGGTGGGTGAGCTGGGAGATGACCGCGCAGCCGTGTGCATGCAGCGCATCGGCGAGGCGCTGGAAGTGCGGCACGATGGCGTCGGTGGTCACGTCGAGGTTGCCGAACGCCGGCGGCGAGTCGCGCGAGACCAGCGCCGAGCCGCCGATCATAGTCAGCGCGATGCCGCCGGCGGCCTTGTCGGCGTGGTAGGCGATGTAGCGATCGGTCGGCATCCCGCCCTCGGAGTAGGCGGGCTCGTGGCTGGTCGACAGGATGCGGTTCTTGAGCTCGAGCTCACCCAGCTTGAACGGCTGCAACAGCGGATCGTTGGTCATTGTTCGGTCCCCCTTTGCCACGGGCCCAGTCGCGGTCGCGGCGCGCGCGAGGCGCCCGTCGCGCGGTGGTCGGCGGCCTGTGTCGCCGGGGTTGGCCGCCGGGCAGCCCCCGGTGGGTCGACGAGCAACACTGGAACAGGTGGTGCCGCGAGTTCAATCCGGACCCGCTCGATGGTTGCGCGCAGCGGGGCAGCGGCGGGCGAGGCCGGACCGACGCGCGCCCGCACGCGCTGGATGAAATGAAGCAACCGTCATGCGCTGTATAAGACCCCGCCATGGTCGCAGGACTAGAGTCGGTGACGTGCTCATTGCACGGCTGAATGCATTCATCGACGAACGGGAGGTGAAACGATGCGTGGTTCCATGAACAGGACCACCCAAGTCCTGCTGATCGGCGCCCTCGCGGTAGGCAGCGGTGCCGCCATCGCGCGCGAGCCGGCCGCCTCGTATCAAGATGAGATCGCCCGCGAGGCCGGGGCGCCGATGGGCGAGGCGGTCAGCGACGACGCCCTGCACGGCTTTGTCGACGCCGCCCACGAGGTGGTCGCGCTGCGCAACGCGTACGCCCAGCGGATCGCCCGGGCGGATCCGGCCGACCGCGTCGTGCTCAAGTGGGAGGCCTACGATCGCATGGCCGAGGCGGTCCGGGCCCAGGGCCTCGACCTCGCCGAGTATCAGCGCATCGGGCGCCTGCTCGACGCCGACGACGGCCTCGCCGAAGGCCTCGACGCGCTGGCGCGCGCGCCGAGCTGAGGCGTCGCGCCCCGCTGGCGTGACCCGAGCCCTCGCCGAGTCGGCGAGGGGGCCTCGGCCCTGCTAAAGTAGGGCGTTGCTTTGCCGAGGGCTGCGTCATGAGTGCAAGCGCCCCGTACCACGCCGACGACACCGCCTTCGCCGTGGAGGCCGAGCGCGTGATCGCGCGGCTGCGGCGCGAGTTGCCCGAGCGCGCCCTGGTCGTTGAGCGCTCCGAGCGCACCGCCTATGAGTGCGACGGCCTCGCGGCCTTCCGCCAGCTGCCGCTCGTCGTCGCCATCCCCGAGACCGAGGTCCAGGTCCAGACCGTGCTGGCGATCTGCTACGAGCTCGGCGTGCCCGTGGTCGCTCGGGGCGCCGGCACGAGCCTGTCGGGCGGCGCCATCCCGCATCCGCAAGGGGTGCTGCTGTCGATGGCGCGCTTCTGCGAGATCGTGTCGATCGACCCCGAGCGCCGCCTGGCGCGCGTGCAGCCGGGCGTGCGCAACCTCGCCATCTCCGAGGCGGCCTCGCCCTACGGGCTCTACTATGCCCCCGATCCGTCCAGCCAGATCGCCTGCACCATCGGGGGCAACATCGCCGAGAACGCGGGCGGGGTCCACTGCCTCAAGTACGGCCTGACTGTGCACAACGTCGTCGAGATCCGGCTGGCGACGATCGAGGGCGATATCGTCACCGTCGGGTCGAAGGCCCCCGATGCCCCCGGCTACGATCTGCTGGCGCTGATGCACGGCTCCGAGGGCATGCTCGGCATCATCCTCGAGGCGACCGTGCGGCTGTTGCCCGAGCCCGCCAACAAGGCGGTCATGCTCGCGTCGTTCGATAGCGCGGCGACCGCCGGTGACGCCGTCGCCGGCCTGATCGCCGCCGGCATCGTCCCGGCGGGCCTGGAGATGATGGACGGCCCCGCGATCCGGGCCGCCGAGGATTTCGTCGGTGCGGGCTACCCCACCGACGCCGAGGCCATCCTGATCTGCGAGCTCGATGGCGGCGCGGCCGAGGTCGCCGACGACACCGCGCGGGTCGAGCGCGTGCTGTGCGATCACGGCGCGAGCGAGGTCCGGGTCGCAAACGACGCCGCCGAGCGGGCGCGCTTCTGGGCCGGGCGCAAGGCCGCTTTCCCCGCCGCTGGGCGGATCTCACCCGACTACTACTGCATGGACGGCACCATCCCGCGCAAGCACCTGGGCAACGTGCTCACGCGCATCAGCGAGCTCGCGCGCGAGCACGAGCTGGGCGTGGTCAATGTCTTCCACGCGGGCGACGGCAACCTGCATCCGTTGATCCTCTACGACGGCAACCAGCCGGGCGAGCTCGAGCGTGCCGAGGCCTTCGGCGCGCGGGTCCTGGAGCTGTGCGTGCAAATGGGCGGCACGATCACGGGCGAGCACGGCGTGGGCGTCGAGAAGATCAACGAGATGTGCATCCAGTTCCGCGACGCCGAGCGCGAGCGCTTCTTCGCGATCCGCAACGCCTTCGACCCGCCCGGCCTGCTCAACCCGGGCAAGGCCATCCCCACGCTCAACCGCTGTGCCGAGCACGGCGGGCTCCACGTCCACGACGGCGAGCTGCCCCATGGCGATCTCGAGCGGTACTGAAGCGGTCGCCGCCGACGCCGACCGCAGCGCCGAGCTCGCCGAGCGCGTGCGGACGGCCGCGGCGGCGGCGTCGCCGCTGGTGATCACGGGTGGGGCCAGCAAGGCCTTCTATGGCCGGCCCGTGGCGGGCGAGGCGCTCGAGATGGGCGCCCATCGGGGCGTGATCGCCTATGAGCCGACCGAGCTCATCCTGACCGCGCGGGCGGGCACGCCGCTGACCGAGATCGAGGCCCTGCTCGCCGACAACGGGCAAATGCTGGCGTTCGAGCCACCCCACTTCGCCGGCGGCGCGACCCTCGGCGGGGTCATCGCGACGGGCCTGTCGGGCCCGCGGCGGCCGTTCGCGGGGGCGGTGCGCGACCACGTCCTCGGGGTGCGCCTGCTCGACGGGCAGGCCAACGCGATGCGCTTCGGCGGCGAGGTCATCAAGAACGTCGCCGGCTACGATGTCGCGCGCCTGGTCACGGGCGCACTGGGCACGTTGGGGGTCATCCTCGATGTCTCGCTCAAGGTGCTGCCGCGGCCCGAGGCCGAGGCCACCGTGCGGTTGGCGGCGGATGCACCCACGGTCTCGCACCGGGTCGAGGCCGCACTGCAGGCGGGCGCGCCCATCACCGGCGTCGCCCACGACGGCGACGCCGGCTGGGTGCGCTTGAGCGGCGCGCGCAGCTCGGTCGAGGCGAGCGCGGGCGAATTGGGCGAGACAGTGACGGACGAAACCGATTTCTGGGCGCAGCTTCGCGACCACCGCTTGGCGGTCCTCGCGCACGACGCCGGGCCGTTGTGGCGCATCGCCCTGCCGCCGCGCACGGCGCTGCCCGAGCTGCCGGGCCAGGCCATCACGGACTGGAACGGCCAGCTCGCTTGGTTGCGTAGCGCGGCGTCGGCTGATGAGGTGTGCTCAGCTGCTGCCAGCGTCGGCGGCCACGCTACCCTGTTCCGGGGCGGGGCGGCCGAAGACGAGGTTTTCACCCCGCTCGAGCCCGCGCTGATGCGCTATCACCAACGGCTCAAGAGCGCCTTCGACCCGCAGCGCATCCTCAATCCTGGGCGCATGTACCCGGAGCTCTGAACCGATGCAGACGAACCTGGCGCCCCAGTTCCGCGACTCCGCCGCCGGCCAAGAGGCCGACGCGATCCTGCGCAAGTGCACCCACTGCGGCTTCTGCCTTGCGAATTGCCCCACCTACCGGCTGCTCGGTGACGAGCTCGACAGCCCGCGCGGGCGCATCTATCAGGTCAAGCAGCTCCTCGAGGGGGCCGAGGCAACCCCCCAGATCCAGGAGCACCTGGATCGCTGCCTCACGTGCCGCGCCTGCGAGACCACGTGCCCGGCCGGCGTGGAATACGGCCGCTTGGCCGATCTGGGCCGCCAGATCGTCGAGGAGCAGGTCCCGCGCGGGCGGCGCGAGCGCGCCATGCGCGCGCTGCTGCGCTGGCTGCTGCCCAAGCGCCGGCTCTTCGGCGCCCTGCTCACGCTGGGGCGGACATTCCGGCCCTTGGTGCCCGGCGTGTTCCGCCACCACATCCCGAAACGCCGCCCTGCACCGCGCTGGCCGGCGGCCCCGGCCGAGCCGGTGCGCCGGGTCGTGCTGTTCGAGGGTTGCGTGCAGCCATCGATGGTGCCCGCGATCGATGCCCACACCGCCCGCGTGCTCAACGAACTGGGCATCGAGCCCGTGCGCGTACCGACAGGTGGCTGCTGCGGGGCCATCGATCAGCACCTGGGCCACCCCGATACGGCGCGCGACCGGATCCGGCGCAACCTCGACGCCTGGGCGCCCGCCATGGAGGCGGGTGCGGACGCCATCGTCGTCAACGCCAGCGGCTGCGGCGCGCAAGTGGCCGAATACGGTCACGCCCTGGCCAACGATCCGGACTACGCCGAGCGCGCCGCCACCGCGAGCCGCCTCGCCGTCGATCCGGTCGAGCTGCTTGAGCCCTACGCCGACCAGCTCCGGCCCGCCGCCGATGCGCCGCGGCGCATCGCGGTGCACTCGCCGTGTACGCTCCAGCACGGCCTGGGGCTCGGCGACCGCCTCGAGCGCCTGCTCGCGCGCATCGGCTTCGAGGTCGTGCCCACCATCGATCGCCAGATCTGCTGCGGCTCGGCGGGGACCTATTCCATCCTCCAGCCCGAGCTCGCCACGCGCCTGCGTGACGACAAGGTGGCCAAGCTCGAGCGCGGTGAGCCCGAGGCCATCGCCACGGCCAACATCGGCTGCATGACCCACATCGAGACGGGCACGGAGCGCCCCGTGCGCCACTGGCTCGAGTTCGTCACCGGTTCGGGCTGACAACCCGAACCAGAGGTGTTGAGGCCCCTGTTGCTAGCCGAGC
>CAYUKN010000015.1:0-22855 GCA_964445325.1 uncultured Ectothiorhodospiraceae bacterium | reverse complement strand
GGTTCGGGCTGACAACCCGAACCAGAGGTGTTGAGGCCCCTGTTGCTAGCCGAGCCTGTGGCTCGGACTCTCAGTCCGGCGGGGTCGAGCTAAAAGCTCGACCCACAGGTGTCCAGATGCCTCGTGGCTGGCCGAGCCTGTGGGCCGGATTTTCCGTCCGGCCCGATAGGGTGCTCGGTGAAGCCGATCTCTGCTTTTCCCGAGGTGGGTCGGGCTGAGAGCCCGACCCACAGGTACCTCCATACCGAGGTTGCTTTGTGAGCCTGTGGGCCGGACTCTTAGTCCGGCCCATCCGGCCCGGAGGCGTACAACCACTGTGGATCGTCACCGACCTGGAACCAGGCGCAATACCACCACGGATAGTCAGCCAGGTGCGTGACCAAGCCCGCCCGAATCGGGTTGGTGAGAACATAGCGCGCCGCATCGGCAATCGACTCGTGGCTGCGCAGTGCGTGATCGTGGAATAGTGATTGCCACAAAGGGCCACGACCGGCCAGACGAGCACTGCGCGCCTTGAGTCGTTTGACTACGGTCGAGAGATCCCGGGACGCGCCCAGCGTCAACAGACCGTGGAAGTGGTCGGGCATGATGACCCACGCGCTCCAGCTGCCATCGCCCTGTCGCTCCAAGCGGTTGGCCTGGTCGGACACGACCTTCGCGATATGGTGGGCAACGAGGAGCGGGCGTCGATGCCGGGTGACTGTTGTGATCAGGTAGGTTTGCCCCGGGATTGATACACGCCCACGCCGTAGTGCGTTGCTGGCCATGGCATTTCCTTTGCGTCGTTTGCTTCCTGGCCGCGGGGTATCCGGTGACCCGAGCCGGCCGGCGAGCCTGGACTCGGCACTTCCCATGGTGGGTCGGGCTGAGAGCCCGACCCACAGGTGTCCCATCCCCCGAGTGCTTAGCGCGCCTGTGCATCGGACTTTCAGTGGACCGATAGGGTGCTCGGTGAAGCCGATCTCTTCTTTTTTCGAGGTGGGTCGGGCTGAGAGCCCGACCCACAGGTACCTCCATACCGAGGTTGCTTTGTGAGCCTGTGGGCCGGGCTCTCAGTCCGGCGGGGTCGAGCTAAAAGCTCGACCCACAGGTGTCCGGATGCCTCGTGGCTGGCCGAGCCTGTGGGCCGGACTTTCCGTCCGGCCCGGTGGAGCGCTTGAGAAGCCCGGGCTGTGCTTTTCCGTGGGCCGGACTCTCAGTACCCCGGGGTCGAGCTAAAAGCTCGACCCACAGGTTTCCAGATGCCTGGTTGCTGGCCGAGCCTGTGGGCCGGACTCTCGGTCCGGCGGGGTCGCGCTAAAAGCTCGAGCCACAAGTGTCCAGATGCCTCGTTGGCTGGGCGAGCCTGTGGGCCGGACTTTCAGTCCGGCCCGGCGGGCTGCGCTACTGGGCGGTCCAGCCGCCATCGATCGACATCGTGGTGCCGGTGATCTGGGCCGCCGCGTCCGAGCACAGATACACCGCCATCGAGCCGATCTGCTCGGGCTGGACGAAGCGCCGCGAGGGCTGCTTGTGGCGGACGAGCTCCACCTTGGCCTCGTCGATGGAGATGTTGTCGCGCTCGGCGATGGCTTCGATCTGGTTGCGGATCAAAGGGGTCTCGACCCAGCCGGGGCAGATGGCGTTGCAGGTGATGCCGCTGTCCGCGTTCTCCAGCGCGACGACCTTGGTGAGTCCCACGAGGCCGTGTTTGGCGGCGACGTAGGCGGCCTTGTTGGGGGAGGCGACCAGGCCGTGGGCCGAGGCGGTGTTGATGATCCGGCCCCAACCGTTGGCCTGCATGTGCGGGATGGCCCGCTGGATGGTGTGGAACGCCGAGTCGAGCATGATCGACTGGATCGCATCCCACTTGGCGACGGGGAAGTCCTCGATGGGCGCGGTGTGCTGGATGCCGGCGTTGTTGACCACGATGTCGAGGCGCCCCCATGCCGCCACGGCGTCGTCGATCATGCCCCGAATCTGGTCCGGCTGGGTCATGTCGGCGCCCGAGTAGCGCACCGCCACGCCGTGGGCGTCGGCGAGCTCGCGCGCGATCGCGTCGCCCTCGGCCTCACCCTCGATGCCGTTGATCGTCACGCGCGCGCCCGCGTCGGCGAGGGCGGCGGCGATGGCGCGGCCGATGCCGCTGGTCGAGCCCGTCACGAGCGCGGTTTTTTCGGATAGATCCATCACCTCGACTCCTCGTGTCGTTGTCACGGCCTAGGGCCTGTTAGGTTTTTCCGCGGTGACCGCGGGAAGTGCTACCAGGCGCTAGTTGTAGGCCACGCTCGGTAGCCAAGTCACTAGCTCGGGGAAGGTGAACACCAGCGCCAATCCGACCAGCTGGAGCCCGATGTACGGCGCAACCCCTTTGTAGATATCGGTGACGTCGATCTCCGGCGGGCAGACGCCCTTGATATAGAAGATGGCGAAGCCCATCGGCGGTGTCAGGAATGACGTCTGCAGGCACACCGCGAACATCACGGTGAACCAGAGCAAATCGAAGCCGAGTCCCTCCACCACGGGCGCGACCAGCGGCAGGATGATCAGCGTGATCTCGACCCAGTCGAGCACGAAACCGAGCAGGAAGACGACCAGCAGGATCACCGCGAGCACGCCGTAGGGGCCGAAGGGCAGCCCCAGTAGGGCGTCCTCGATGACTTGATCGCCGCCCAGGCCGCGCAGCACCACGCTGAAGGCGGTAGCGCCGAGGAAGATCGCGAAGATGAACGCACTGGTGCGGGTGGTCTGGTAGACGGCGTCGCGCGCGACCGTCGGTGTGAGCCGGCGATTCATCGCCGCCAGCAGCAGCGCCCCCGCCGCCCCCACGCCCGAGGCCTCGGTCGGGGTGGCCACACCGAAGAAGATCGAGCCCAGCACCGCCAGGATGAGGAACGCCGTCGGCAGCACCGCGCGCATGGTCTCGCCGATTACACGCCAGCTGATGGGCGGGACGTGATCGGGCACCGGTGCGGTTTGTGGGCGGAAGTAGGCCAACAGCAGGACGTAGCCGATATACAGCCCGGCCAGCAGGAACCCCGGGAAGAACGCCCCCATGAACAGATCGCCCACCGATGCCTCGGGCGTGGCGAGGCGATCGGCCATGATCACGAGCATGATGCTCGGTGGGATCAGGATGCCGAGCGTGCCGGTCGCACAGGAGGTGCCCACCGCCAGCGGCTTGGAATAGTTCGCCTGCAGCATGACCGGCAGCGAGAGCATGCCCAGCAGCACCACCGCCGCTCCGATAATGCCGGTGGTGGCGGCGAGCAGTACCCCCATGGCGATGATCGTGACCGCGTAGCCGCCGCGCACGGCGCCGAATAGCTGGACCATGGCGTGCATCAAGCGCTCGGCGACCCCGGACTTGTCCAGCATGATCCCCATGAAGATGAACATCGGCAGCGCGACCAGGGTCTCGCTGGAGACGAGGCTCCAGCTACGTTCGGGCATCAGCCCGAGCGAGCTGCCCCAGTCGAACCAGATATCGGCGCCGAAACCCTCGACCGCCGTGATGCCGACCACCGTGTAGATCACGGCCGTGCCGCCGAGTGTCCAGGCGACGGGGAAGCCGGTGAACAAAAGGACGATGAACGTCGCGAACATCGCGAGTACGAGCATGACGTTCAGGTCCATCGCCGACCTCCTTTGTGTTGGTGAGAGGCCGGAGCGCGATCCGGCGTTGGAATCATTGTGGGTACGGCTCTCGTTGGGCCTCCGCGGCCTCGGTCTCGGTTCGCGCGCGCAGCGGTCGGGGCCAACGGAAAAGCAGCGCCGTGCACTTGAGCAGGCGCGATAGCGCGGCGACGGTGAGCAACGCGAACGCCAGCGGAATGAAGAATTTCATCGCCCAGCGATAGGGCAGTCCGGCCGGCGACTGCGCCACCTCGCCCTTGAGCCAGGAGTCGTAGAAATAGGGCACACCCATGTAGAGACCGATGACGAGGAAGGGCAATGCCAGCAGGAGCAGGCCCAAAAGCTCGATCCAGACCTGCTTACGCAGGCCCAGTTGCTCGTGGATGACGTCGACGCGGACGTGGCTATCGTAGACGAAGGCATAGGAGAGCCCGACGAGCCACACCACCGACGAGATGTGCCATTGGATCTCCTCCATCATCACCGAGCCCTCGGAGAAGACGTAGCGCGCGATCACGCTGACCAGGATGGCGGCGATGAGGATGAGCCAGAGCCACGAGAAGGCCTGGCCGACGCGCGCCAGGCAGCGGTCGAGCAGCCAGGAGGCACGCGTTGTGGGCAGCTCCGTGTGGTGCTGGAAGTCGGCTACGAGGCTGTGCGCCTCGGTATCACTGGGTTGGCTCACGATCTCTCCCTCCCCGCCGGGTCGGCGTCGCCTGGTGGGCGCCGGCTTTTCCTGTCAGGGATTGCCACCCCCGACCTGACCGGGCGGGGGTGGCAATCGATCGCCCGAGGCTGTGCTCAGTCCTCGGTGATCTCGGCCGGCAGGTAGGCGCGCTTGCCCCAGGTCGCGTAGTCGGACTGGAACTCACGCTGGGACTCCAGCACGCGGGCGAAGTCCTCGTCCTTTTCGGCCTCCTCGGCGAGCACCTCGTCGGTGACCGCCTTGAGCTCCTTGAGGACCTCCTTCGGGATTTGCTGCGTCTTGACGCCCTTTTCCTGGAACTCCTGGAGGATCGAGCCGTTCTTGAACTCGCCCTCGGCGAGCGCGCGCGTGGTCGCGGCGGTGCAGGTCGTCTTGATCAGCGCCTTCTGCTGTTCCGTCGCCGCTTCCCACTTGTCGCCGTTGATGAGCATGTATTGCGCCGTGAACGGCTGGTGCCAGCCCGGGAACAGGTTGTAGTTGACGACCTTGTTGAACCCGAGGGCCTGGTCGATCACGGGCATGGAGAACTCGGTGGCGTCGATCGTGCCCTTCTCCAGCGCCTGGAAGAGCTCGCCGCCCGGCATCATGGTCACCGAGGCGCCCAGACGCTCGAGCACCTTGCCGCCCAAGCCCGCGAAGCGGATCTTCATGCCCTTGTAGTCCTCCAGGCTGTCGATGGGCTCGCTGTACCAGCCCGCCGTCTCGGGCCCGATGATGCCGCATAGCTCGGCGTGGACGTTGAAGCCCTTGTTGGCGTAGACCTCCTGGAGCATCTCGTGGCCGCCGCCGTTGTAGTACCAGGCGGTGAACGACCACGGCTTGAGGCCGAACGGCACGGCGGCGAACAGCGGCACGGCGGGCACCTTGCCCTGGTCGTAGCCGATCCAGGTATAGCCGGCCGCGACCTTGCCCTCGCTGACCGCGCTGAGGATCTCGAACGGCGGCACCAGCTCGTCGGGCTCGTACACGCGGACCTGCACGTCGCCGCCACTGGCGGTGTTGAGGCGCTCCTCAACGAACTTCGACGGGGTGCCCAGGCCCGGCAGGTCCGAGGCGAAGGCGATGGGCATCTTCCAGCGGATCTCCTCGGCCTGGGCCGTGCCGGCGGTGCCGAGTAGGGCGATGCCGGCGGCGATGGCGAGGCTGGTGACGCCGCGACCCGTGCGGCGCACGCAGCGGGCTTGCTTATTGTTTGCTGGCATGACTGCACCTCCCGTGCGGTGGATGGGGCGCGCGCTATTGGGCGCACCGTTGGCCCCGGCTTTGTGTGCTAGCCCACGGAGTAGCCGGGACGAAACGGAGTGTACGAAATCCGCGCGGGGGCGTGCGACAAGTCTGGCCCCGAGGGCAGGGGGCGGGCGCCCCGTGGATGCCCCGTCAGCGCTTACAGCGACGCCGTCTCACCGGCGTCGAGCAGCTCGCGCACGCGCGGATGGGGGAAGCGCCGCGCCACCGTGACGGCGTAGAAGGTCTCGGCCAGGCCGGGCAGTTGCGCGGTCTCCTCGAGCATGCCGGCGGTGAGCTCGTCCTTGATGACGATGGGCGGGACCACGGCCAGGCCGAGCCCCTCGCGCGCGAGCAGCCGGATCATCGCCATGTCGTCGACCTCGGCGGCGATCTGCGGAGTCACCTCCAGGCGATCGATCAGGGCGTCGAAGCCCGTACGGATGCTGTTGTCGCGTGTCGGAACGATCACCGCGTGGCGGGCCAGCAGATCGGCGAGCCCGTCGGCGTGCGCGGCCGTGCCGGGCGGGCCCACGAGGCTGACCTGCTGCTCGGCGACGCGGTGGCTGATGAACGACGTCGCCGCGTCGCTCGAGGGCGCGCGGTTGACCAGAACCAAGTCGAGCTGGAGGCGCTCGAGCGCCTGCAACAAGTCGCCGGCCGCGCCCGAGCGCAGCACCACCTCGACGTCGCCGCGGCCCAGGACGGGCCGCAGGAAGCCGATCTGGAAATTGCGTGAGAGCGTGGCCAGGGCGCCCACCCGCACGACCTGGCGACTGCGTCCGGTGCCGCGCAAGGTGCCCACGAGCTCATCGCCGGTGGCGAAGATCGCGTCGGCGTGATCGAGCGTGATCCGGCCCGCCTCGGTGAGTGCCAGCTCGCGCCCGCGGCGCTCGAACAGGGTGTGGCCGAGGCGGTGCTCGAGCTTGCGGATCTGGACCGACAGGGCCGACTGCGCGACGTTGAGGTGCTCGGCCGCGCGCGTGAGGCTGCCCTCGTGCGCCACGGCCCAGAAGTAGCGCAAGTGGTTGTAATTGAGCCGCGCCATTCGTTCGATTTTAGCGAACCGATCGTTGCAAACAATGAATTTTTACGATCGGGCGCACTGCGTATGATGCGCGTCCGGACCCGCCCGCGTGATGGAGCGCTCGCCCATGCTGTACCTCGTCCCGATGCTCGCCCCGGTGTTGTTGCTGAGCGCCGCCGTGGCGGCCTTCCGCCATCCCGGCCGGCGCCCCGGCGCTGTTCTGCGGGTGGTCGAGGCAGCGGCGCTCGCGGCGTTCGCTGTGGCGCTGGTGGCGCTCGCGGTCCTGGTCACCCAGGGGCCCGGCACCAGCCCGCTGATCGGCTGGGCCGGCGTCGGTGTATCGGTCCGCGTCGACTGGATCAGCGGGGCGATGCTGTCGCTTGTGGCCTTTGTGGGCTGGGTGGTCGTGCGCTATGCCAATACGTATCTCGACGGCGAGGCGGGGCAGGGCCACTTTACCGGGTGGCTCTGCTGCACACTGGCCATGGTGTTGCTGTTGGTCCAATCGGGCCACTTGCTGCCGTTCGTCGCCGCCTGGATCGCGAGCAGCCTGTGCCTGTTGCGCCTGCTGCTGTTCTATTCGGATCGCCCGGCCGCCCGGCGCGCTGCGCGCAAGAAAATGGTCACCGCGCGCTTGGGTGACGGCGCCCTGGCCATCGCGGCGGCCGGGCTCGCCTACACCTACGGTACGGGCGACATCGCGGCCATCGGGGCCGCGGCGTCGGCGGGGGAGGGCGCCAGCGGGGCGGCCGCCACAGCGGCCCTGTTGGCCCTGGCGGCATTGCTCAAGTCGGCGCAATTCCCCACCCACGGGTGGCTCACCGAGGTCATGGAGACGCCGACACCCGTGTCCGCGCTGCTGCACGCGGGGGTGATCAATGCGGGCGGCTTCCTGCTGATCCGCTTCGCCGACGTCATGCTCCTGTCGCCGATCGTGTTGGCCGTGCTGGTGATGATCGGCGGTTTCACGGCGCTGTTCGGCGGGCTGGTGATGCTCACCCAGCCGGCGGTCAAGACCTCGTTGGCCTGGTCCACCATCGCCCAGATGGGCTTCATGATCCTCCAATGCGGGCTGGCGCTGTTCCCGCTGGCGCTTTTGCACATCGTCGCCCACTCGCTCTACAAGGCCCACGCCTTTCTCGCCTCCGGCTACGCCGTCGAGGGCGTAGCCGCGATCCGCCGGCCCGGGCCGGTCGCCATTCCCAGCGCCGCCGCGGTGCGCCGCGCCTTCGTGGCCGCTTTGGGGATCTACGCCGCCGTGGGGCTTGCGTTCGGCTTCGACGGCAAATCGCCGCAGGCGATCGCTTTGGGGGCGATCCTGATCTTCGGTGTGGCCTACTTGCTGGCCCAGGGTCTCGCCGACGCCGCCCCGCGCAAGCTGACGCAGCTGACCGCGTTGTACTCGGTCGCCGCCTCGATCGCCTATTTCGCCCTGCAAGAGGGCGCGGCGTGGCTGTTGGCCGATACCCTGCCCGCGACCCCGCCGGCAGGGCCCCTGGAGTGGGCCCTGATCGGCCTCGCCGTGATCAGCTTCGCCACGGTGGCGGTCGCGCAGGCGATGTTCCCGCTTTGGGCGTATCACCCGGCCGCCTCGGGGCTGCGGGTCCATCTCGCCAATGGGCTCTACGCCAACACCCTCTTCGATCGGCTGTTGAGTGGTTGGTCCACACGGTTCCGGTCCTGACCCGATGGAGCAGACGATGACGCAAGCGCGCGAGGACCCGGCCGACGGCCCGGATGTGGCCACGATCATGACGGCCGCGCATGCGGCGGCGCGGGCGGTTCCGCCGGCCTGGCCGCTCAACGCCGACGTCGCCGTGAACCCGTATCTCGGCCAGGCGGGCGAGCCGCTCGCCTGGACCGCGGCGCGCCTCGAGCGCGTCGCCGGGGAAGCGGTGACGATGCCGCGTTCGCACTATCGCGAGCGCATCGACTCGGGAGCGATCACCCAGTCCGATCTGGCCGAGGCACTGGCGGCCGCGCCGGCCGAGCGCCGGCCCGCGAGTGTCGGCGAGCTCGACGCGGCCGCCGATGCGCCGGGCGACGCGCCCCAGGCGCTGCCCACCGTGGCCGATCTCGCCGCCGACGTCTCGGAGATCGACTGGCCCGAGCTGATCGCCGACCGGGTGGGCGCGTGGGCGGGCGGCTACTTCGATGCGGGCCAGGCCTTGTGGGCGGCCCCCCGCGAGCGCGGCGCGTTCGCCGCATGGGTGGCCCACGCCACCCACGACCTCACCCCGGAGATCCAAGGGCTCAGGGGCTTCGCTCGCCGGGTCGCTGACGCCCCGGACACGCCCGAGCGCGCGATCGCGCGCTCGGTGACCCGGCTGGAGTTGCCCGTGGGCGCACTGGAGTCCCTGTTCCACCGCTTGCTGATGACGCTGGGCGGCTGGGCGCAGTATGCGCGCTATCTGCAGTGGCAGGCGGAGCTCGGCGGCGGTCGTGACGATACCGTGGTCGAGCTGCTCGCGATCCGCCTGATCTGGGAGGAGGCGCTGTATGCCCAGTACGCGGACACGCTCGCCCGGCGCTGGTCCACCGTTTGCGCCATGCATGCCGAGCCCATCGAGCCCAGCGACGCCCAGATCGTCGATGCCATCCTGCAGGATGCGGCCGAGCGCGGGGCGCAGCGGCGCCTAGGAGAGGTGCTCGCCCAGCGCAACGCGGCAACGCATGCCGCCGACGCGCGCCCGCACCTGCAAGCGGCGTTCTGCATCGACGTGCGCTCGGAGGTGTTGCGCCGTTCGCTCGAGTCGATCGACCCGAACATCCAGACCCTGGGCTTCGCCGGCTTCTTCGGGCTCGCCACCGAGCACCGGCGCTTCGCCTCGGACGTGCCCGAGCGGCGCCTGCCCGCGCTGCTCAATCCCGCGGTGACCACCTGCGCCACGGGACCCGACCAGGTCGAGGCCGACCGCAACGCACGCTTCGTGGCGCGGGCGAAGCGCGCCTGGGGCCGTTTCAAGCTCGCCGCCGTGTCGTCGTTCGCGTTCGTCGAGGCCATGGGCCCGGTCTACGCGGGCAAGCTCGTGCGCGACGGCCTGGCTTTGCCCGGCCACGGCAAGGCGGCCGAGCCGCCGCCGCGGCTGGAGCCGCCGCTCGACACCGCCGCCCGGGTCGACGCCGCTGCCAATGTGCTGCGCGCGATGTCGCTCACGGAAAACTTCGCGCGCCTGGTGGTGCTCGCCGGCCACGGCGCCAGCGTGGTCAACAATCCGCATTCGAGCGCGCTGCAGTGCGGTGCCTGCGGCGGCTATTCGGGCGAGGTCAACGCGCGCCTGCTCGCGGGCTTGCTCAACGACGCCAATGTGCGCGCGGGCCTGGCCGAGCGCGGTATAGCCATCCCCGCCGACACCTTGTTCGTCGCCGCGCTGCACGACACCACCACCGACGAGGTCAAGCTCTACGACGGCGACACCCCGGCGCCCGAGCACGGCGAGGATCTGCAATGGGCGCAGCGTTATTTCGACGGCGCCGGTGCGCTGACGCGCGCCGAGCGCGCGCGCTCGCTGCCGCGAGCGGCGGCCGAGCGCGACCTGTATCGCCGCAGCCGTGACTGGGCGGAGCTGCGCCCGGAGTGGGGCCTGGCGGGCTGCCAGGCGTTCATCGCCGCGCCGCGTGCGCGCACCCGCGGCGCGGGGCTCGCCGGGCGCGCGTTCCTGCACGATTACGATTGGCGCGGCGACGAGGGCTTCGGCGTGCTCGAGCTCCTGCTGACCGCGCCCGTGGTCGTGGCGAGCTGGATCAGCCTGCAGTACTACGGCTCGGCGGTGGCACCAAGGACCTTCGGGGCGGGCAACAAAACGCTGCACAACGTCACCGGCGGCATCGGGGTGGTCGAGGGCAACGGTGGGCTCTTGCGCCCCGGCCTGCCATGGCAGTCGGTGCACGACGGCGAGCGCCTCATCCACGAGCCGCTGCGCCTGACCGTCTGCATCGAGGCGCCGACCGAGGCGATCACCAATGTCCTCGGGCGCCATCCCGATGTGCGCGCGCTATTCGACAATGGCTGGCTGCACCTGTTGGCGCTGGATGCGTACGGGCGCCCCAGTCAGCGCTACGTCGGCGGACTCGACTGGGCGGCTGCCGAGCTCGCGCCCGAGGGTGGAGCCGCCGATCCCGATCGGGCCGCGACCGCAGTGGGCTGAACACACCGCGCGGGCGCCCCTGGGTGGGCGCCGATGGCCAATGGCGCCGGATGAGCCCAGAATCGGCGGGCTCGGAGGCCGACGACGGATGCGGGTGATCATGCAGCGACCCGATGCCGACCACACGGGCGTGCTCGCGCCACCCCCCTTGCTCTACGGGGTGGCATTGCTCGTCACGGCCGTCCTGGGGTGGTCGCTGCCGCTGCCCCTCGCGGGCCAGGGGGTTGCCTGGTGGCTCGGAGCCGGGATGGTCGTTGCGGGCCTGGGCCTCGATCTATGGGGCGTCTATAGTCTGTGGCGCCACGAGACCGCGGTGCATCCCACGCACCCGGCCGCGCGCATAGTCGACACCGGCCCCTTCCGGTTGTCGCGCAATCCGCTCTACATGGGCCTCGATGCCGGGTTCGTCGGCATCGCCTTGATGCTCGACAGCCTCTGGGGGTTGATCGTCCTCGTGCCCTTGCTGGTGGTCATGCACTTGGGCGTGATCCGCCGCGAGGAGGCCCACTTGCGGGCCCGCTTCGGCGATGCCTACGGCGCCTATTGCGCCCGCTTTCGCCGCTATCTCTGAGCGGCTCACGCGCGGGTGCGGGATCGGCCTGCGCCCGCTTGCCCGCCCGACCGATCGAGGCACCTGACGCATTGTCCTATCTCGCATTCGTGCGCGCCCACGCCCGGTTCCTCGCGTTCGGCTTCCTGCTGCCGTTCGCCTCGGCCTTCGGCCAAACCTTCTTCGTCGGCGTCTTCGGCGGTGAGTTCCGGCAAGCCTTCTCGCTGAGCAATGGTGCCTTCGGCCTGATCTACTCGCTGGCGACGCTCGTCAGCGCTGGATGCTTCGTGGGGCTCGGGCGCCTGCTCGACCGGGTCGATCTGGCGGCCTATACCACCGCGGCGGCATTGGCGTATGCCGGCGCATGCCTGTTGATCGCCTTGATGCCGGCGGTCCCCGCCTTGTTGTTCGTCGGCTTCCTGCTGCTGCGCCTGACCGGCCAGGGACTGATGAGCCACATCGGCGTGACCACGATGGGGCGCTATTTCGAGGCGGGCCGCGGGCGCGCCGTGGCCATCGCCAGCTTGGGCTTCCCGGCCGCCGAGGCGGTGTTTCCGCCCTTGGGGGCGGCGCTGATGGCTTGGATCGGCTGGCGCGCCGCCTGGGCGGCCATCGCCGCCGTCCTGGCCGTGGGTTTGGTGCCGTTGTCACGGTGGCTCCTGCGCGGCCACCGCGAGCGTGAACGGCGCCGCCGCGCAGCGCAGGCCCAAGGCGCCCGCGAAGGGCAGGGGGGCGATGCCTGGCGCATGGCCCGGGTCGCTCGCGATCCCCGGTTCTACGCCGCCTTGCCGGCGACGCTTTTCACGCCGTTCGCTGTGACGGGGCTGTTCTTCCATCAGGCCGAGCTGGCCGCGGGCAAGGGCTGGTCCATCGAATGGTTCGCCACGGCGTTCGTCGTCTACGCGCTGGCGTCGCTCGTCGGCACGCTGGCGATCGGCCCCTTGGTCGACCGGATCGGTGCACGCCGGATCCTGTCCTGGGTGCTCCTGCCGATGGCCGTCGCGCTGGGCCTGCTGGCGTCGGGGGATGCGCATTGGATCGCGCCGGGCTTCATGCTGGGCGCGGGACTGACCGCCGGCGCCAATCTGACGCTGCTCGGTGCGCTGTGGGCCGAGCTCTACGGCAGCGAGCACCTGGGCTCAATCCGGTCGGTCGTCTGGGGCCTGGTTGTGCTCACCACGGCGGCCTCGCCCGTGCTGTTCGGCTATCTGCTGGACGCCGGCGTGGCCAGTGAGGCGATTGCCCTGGCTTGCGCCGTCGCGGCGGTGGTGGCCGCCGTTATCGCCCTGCCGCTGCGCTTCGCGGCGGCAGCCTGCGACGGGTAGGTGTGCGCGCCGACTGCCCGCGGGCAGTGTTAACAGGCCCTAGATCGTGTGGGCGTGACGTGGCGGCTATTGCCTCGATGACAGCTGGCGCCTCCTCCGGGCGAGGTGCCGCTTGGCCGGCGAGCGCGGTCGCGTCATCGGTGCTTGGCGGCGCACGGACCCGTCGTCTCGCATCGCCCTATACTGGGTAGAGTAGTCGAGTGATGGCCATCCATGGCGCGGGTCCGGTTCCGCTTCTACGAGGAGCTCAACGACTTCCTGGCGCCGACGCGGCGCAAGGTGGCGTTCACCGAGCATTTCGAGCGCCGCACCTCGGTCAAGGACATGATCGAGGCGCTGGGCGTGCCGCATCCCGAGGTCGAGCTCATCATCGCCAACGGCGAGTCGGTCGGCTTCGACTACATCGTCGGCGATGGCGATGCCATAGCCGTCTACCCCGTGTTCGAGGCACTCGACGTCGGCGCCGAGCTGCGCGTGCGCGACGCCCCGTTACGCTCGCTGCGCTTCGTGCTGGACGCGAATCTCGGCGCGCTCGCGCGCAACCTGCGCTTCTGCGGCTTCGACACCCTGTATCGCAATGACATCGGCGACGACGAGCTCGCGGGTATCGCGGCGGCGCAAGAGCGCATCCTGCTCACCCGCGACCGTGACGTGCTCAAGCGCCGGATCGTGACCCACGGCTATTTCGTGCGCGCGGTGGAGCCGAACGAGCAGCTCGCTGAGGTGTTCCGCCGGTTCGATCTCCACGAACGGGCGGCGCCCTTGACGCGCTGCGCGCGCTGCAACGGGCGGCTCCACGAGGTCGCCAAGGCCGACATCATCGAGCGCCTCGAGCCGCTGACGCGCCGGCACTTCGATACGTTCCGCCAATGCGCCGACTGCGGTCGCATCTACTGGCGTGGTAGCCATGTCGCCGGGATCGAGCGCCTGTTGCAGCGAATCCGTGAAGACAGTTGAGAGAGGCCCGTGGAATACGTTATCGGCACCATCCTCGCTTTGGCGATTGCTGGTGTAGCGCAGTTGGTCGGTTTCGATCGGGACCGATCGTTCTATCCCACGCTGCTGATCGTCATAGCCGCCTACTACGTGCTGTTCGCCGTCATGAGCGGCGCTCAACAAGCCCTTGTGGTGGAGCTCGCGGTTGCCGCGGGATTGTTCGGGGTCGCTATTGTTGGCTTCAGGAAGACGATGGGGGCCATGGTGGCGGGCCTTTTGGCCCACGGTCTCTTCGATTACGGTCATCAGGCGGTTATCGCGAATGCGGCGGTGCCCGGATGGTGGCCGGGCTTCTGCCTCGCCATGGATACCACGCTGGGCCTGTGGCTGACCGGCCTGCTCATGCGAGCCTCTCATCAGCCGTCGCCATCGAGCGTTGAGCACCCCGGCTAGGCGCCTGTCCGAGCGATCATGGACCGACGCCGTGCGTCCCGAAGCGGCATCTTTTTGGGGCGTTCGCTCAATGCATATGGCAACCACCGTGCTCGTCTTGCGATCGCTAACGAGATCGCCACGAGGGATCCCGCGCTACAGCGCCGAAGGGCGAGGCTTGCCGGATGAGCCGAACCGATCTGCACACGGTGCCACGCGCTTGCTCCGGCACCGATCGCTGGGACAGACATCCAGCCCGCGCAAACGGCGCCTCGGTACGGACGACGGCCGGGCGCTTGCCCACCCGGGGACCGCGACGTAGGCGAGGAGAGCGCGCATGACGTCATCGCAGCCAGGCCCGTATAGGGTGGCGGCCTTCCTGGCGCTCGTCGGGGGGCTCGCCTTCGTCGGCGTGTGGTTGCTCTATCTCTATCGTGCCATGGCTGGGCAGGCCGCACCCGTCGAGGCTGCCAGCGGCGCGCTCGCGGCGGCGTTCGACCCGGGCTCGCCGGGGCTCGCCTTTATCGTCGCTACGTTGCTCTCGATCGTCGGCTGTTGCGTGGCAGCCGCCCTCCTCTGGTGGTGCAAGCCACGACTCGGCCTCGGCGTGACGTTGTGCCACGCCGTCGCAGCGGTGGCGCTCTATCCCTGGGGCCTGGCCCTGGCGATCGGCCTCCCCTTGGTGCTCGCGCCCGAGCTGCTGCGCGGGCGCGCATCGGGCGAGGCCACCGGAAACGCCGACTGAGTCGCCGATCCAAGGCGCATCCGTCGTTGCCCGCTCGCCGGGCGCCAGCTTGAAGCGCGGCCTTTCGACACCCACCATCATTGGCAGACGAGACCACGCGTAGGGAGGGAGCGCGCCGCCGTGGAATACAAGGATTACTACAAGATCATGGGCGTCGATCGAGATGCGTCCCAGGACGAGATCAAGCGCGCGTATCGCAAGCTCGCGCGCAAGTATCACCCCGATGTGAGCGACGAGCCGGACGCCGAGGACAAATTCCAGGAGCTGCAGGAGGCCTACGAGGTCCTCAAGGACCCGGAGAAGCGTGCGGCCTATGATCAGCTCGGCCAGAACTGGCAGCAAGGCTTCGGCGCCGAGCCGCCGCCGGACTGGGATCAAGGGTTCAACTTCACCGGCGGGGGCTTCACCGGCGGCGACGACGCCGCGTACTCCGAGTTCTTCGAGTCGTTGTTCGGTCGCGGTTTCCGCGGTGGCCGCGGGCCCGGCGCGGGGGTCGGCGGCTTTGGCGGGCGCGGCGGCTTCACCGACTTCGGCGGGGTCCACGGTCGCGGCCAGGACCACTTCGCCCGCGTCGAGATCACGCTCGAGGAGGCCTACCAGGGCGGCCAGCACCCGGTGACGCTGCAGTCGCCCTCGGTCGACGCCCGCGGCGGCGTGAAGGGCCAACAGCGCACCCTCAACGTGCGCATCCCGGCGGGTGTGACCGAGGGCCAGCAGATCCGCCTGTCGGGCCAGGGTGGCCAGGGCGTCGGCGAGGGCGGCCGTGGCGACCTCTATCTCGAGGTCCACATCAAGCCGCACGCGCTGTTTCGCCACGAAGGCCGTGACATCTACCTGGACGTCCCGTTGGCCCCTTGGGAGGCTGCCCTGGGCACCAGCATCACCGTGCCCACCCTCGGCGGCGAGGTGGAGACCAAGATCGCTGCCGGCGCGCGCAGTGGCCAGCGGCTGCGGCTCAAGGGCCGCGGCCTGCCCGGCTCGCCGCCGGGTGATCAGTACCTGCAGCTGCAGATCGTCGCGCCCAAGCCGCGCACCGACGCCGAGCGCAAGCTCTACGAGCAGATGCGCGACCAGATGGACTTCGACCCGCGGGCACAGCTGCGCAGGAGGGCGGCATGACGCGCTACGACGATCCCATCGATGCGGAGCCGCTGGAGCCGGATGCGCCCGTGTCGCTGGCTGAGCTCTGCCGCGTGTTCGACGTCCATGCCGACTACGTCATCGAGCTCGTCGAGGTGGGCGTGGTCGAGCCCTTCGGCGGGGGCCGTTCCTCGGACTGGCGCTTCCCCGCGCACGCGATCGTGCGCATGCGCCGGGCCCTGCGCCTGGGCCATGATCTGTCGGTCGAGCCCCAGGGCGCGGCGCTAGCGCTGGATCTCATCGAGGAGGTCGAACGCCTCCGCGCCCGCCTGCGCGCGATCGAGTCGGGGTATTGAAGTACCTCGCTGTTGGGTCCTCGCGAAGGCGCGAAGCGCGCAAAGTACAAACAGGCTTTTAAAGAGACCGTTTTCGAGGCAGTCGTCGCTGCTCCGGCCTGACGGGTGTCTCGGCATCGCTTCGCACCGTCTCGCAATCCAGCCTCGACCCAAAGGGGCGGGCTCGAGCGCGACTTGCCTTTGCTAAAGCCCGAACGGCAAAAAGGGCCACCAAGAACGGCATGACTTCGCGTCCTTCGCGCGAGCACGAACGCACGGACTGTGCCCCGCCGGAAACGGTTGAAGCATCTCCCGGAGAAGTCGACGTTAGGTGGCCGGTTCCAAGTTCTCGAAGACGGGCGGCACCTGTGCCGTCCAGTGGCCCTTCTCGCGTACGGCCGTGCCCGTCAGGCAGAAGCCGCGAAGGCGCTGCGCGCTGTCGTAGAGCAGGCTGCGCGTCCCGCCTTCGACCTCTTCTTCGGACCACTGGCCCCGTTGCGTGCCCGGCGGGGCATAGTGCTGCACGGGGCAGCTCGGGGTCTTGGCGATCACCGGCATCACCGGATACTCAACCGGTGTGGGCTCGCCCGCCAATGTGCGCCCCAGCGCGCGCGCGCAGTGGTTGATCGGCATGACGAACGGCAGCACCACCCCGGCGACCTCGGCGCAATCACCCAGCGCGTAGATCCCGCTTGCCGAACTCGAGAGATAGCGATCGGTGACGATCCCGCGCTGCGTCGACAGGCCAGCTGCTTGCGCCAGCGCGGTCTTCGGCCGCAGTCCGATCGCGCGCACGACGACGTCGGCAGCGTGGGCTTGTCCGTGGTCGTCATGGACGGCGAGGCGCTCGCCGTCGCGCTCGACCGACCGCCCCGCACGATTGGCGTAGAACGCGACGCCGCGGCTCGACAGGGCGTCACGCAAATGCGTACCGGCTAGCGGCGGCAACATCGTGCCCATGGGGTAGTCCAGCGGCTCGATCACGGACACTGCATAACCGGCGCTGTGCCAATCGTGGGCGAACTCGCAGCCGATCAGGCCACCACCGATCAACACCACTCGCTCGGCGTCGGCCAGCGCCTCGCGCACGCGGGCGTAAGTGGTGAGATCGTTGACCGCGAACACGTCGGCGGCCCCATCGCCGCCGAGGCCCGGGTCGGCCTGATCGGCCCCGATGCCCAGCACGATCGCCTGCGCATCGATGACGCTGCCGTCGTCGAGCATCACCCGGCGATCGTCCGCATCCAGTGCGGTCACACTGGTATGCGTGCGGATGTCGGCGTCGAGCTGCTCGGCCATCTCGGCGGCGCTCGCCATGGCCAGATCGGCCGGCGTCTTCGACCGCGCGAACGCGTTCGACAGCATGGGCTTGGAGTAGCTCGCGCCGTCGTCGCCGGTGACGATGACCAGCGGTGTCTCGCTGTCGTGCTTGCGGAACTCGCGCGCGGTGGTGTAGCCGGCGAGGCCAGAGCCGAGGATGACGACGGGGTTCATGCGGTCTCCCAGAAGTTCAATACGTTACAGGAAGTGTATCCACCATTTCATGAATTCGCGGCCGATGTCGGCCACAACCGGCATCGTGTTGGGACGTGCGCGGTGGTGGCTTGATGGCGCCAGGGCTCACCGCCGGTGAGACGCAGCGCCACGGCCTCGAACGGACGGATGCGGCGAACAACATGACGGGCTGACAAATGAAAAGAGCAGTTCACTTTCGCCAGCGTCGAAGGTGTCCGAAACCAACGACAAAAGGAACCGCTCCCGGGCCAAGTGTAGTAGATCGTCCGTGCGTGGGCGAAGCCAGCCTGTCGATACGATCACCTTCGAGGACCAAGATCTGACGCGCTTCGCCCGACTGGCCATGTTGCAGCAGTGGCTGGCCAAAACCGGCTTCGAGGAGCGCCTGCACCGGGCGCTGCGGGGGGGCAGCTGATGGGCGACTGTGTCGCCCACCTGCGCCGCAGCAGCCCGGGCCTGCGCGTTGAGGCACGCCTGGATGGGGCGTGCGGCCACCCGGCGATCCTCGAGACCCTCGACGCCCATGGGGCGGCGTTCACCAGCGGCTTGCACTTCACGCGCTCACACCAGCTCAGCAGGGCGCTTCATAGCGCCGAGTTTTTGCAGTGCTGGGGTGTAGGGCACAGAAAAGAGCTACGAATGAACACGAACATGTAGTGATTCAGGGCCAGGCACCGACTCAGCGCTATCGATCTGTGAACAGCACGGTGAAAATCTTGAGAACGGATCGTATATCGCACTCCGGTGCAGTGCTCTAGATTTCCGACTACAGTCGGATCTACAAGAATAATTCTTACACTGCTATCTATTTTGTAATGTTTCTCAACACGTTGGTGGAAACAATCGCCTCAGCGCCAGCCGCTGATGGCGGCAAAACATTCGTGTTCATTGGTGTTCATTCGCGGTTCTTTCTTCGCCTTCCATGCCCAGCCAGTCCTGGGCCGGGAGGAATTCGTCGTAGAGCTGGGCCTCGCGCGAGCCCGGCTCGGGGTGCCAGTTGTAGCGCCAGCGCACCAGCGGCGGCAGTGACATCAGGATCGACTCGGTGCGCCCGCCCGACTGCAGGCCGAACAGGGTGCCGCGGTCGTAGACCAGGTTGAACTCGACGTAGCGCCCGCGCCGGTAGAGCTGGAAATCGCGCTCGCGCTCGCCCCAGTCGTGCTGTCGGCGGCGCTCGACGATGGGCACATAAGCGGCGAGGAAGCCGTCGCCGACGTCGCGGATGAATTGGAAGCAGGTCTCGAAATCGGGCTCGTTGAGGTCGTCGAAGAACAGCCCGCCCACACCGCGCGCCTCCTCGCGGTGGCGGATGTAGAAGTAGTCGTCACACCACTGCTTGTAGCGCCGATAGGCATCGTCGCCGAGGGCGCGACAGGCATGGCGGGCCGTGCGATGCCACTCGATACAATCGTCGCGGAACGGGTAGTAGGGCGTCAGATCGAAGCCGCCACCGAACCACCAGGCCTTCGGGCGCTCGCGGTCGCCCACGACGAAGAAGCGCAGGTTGGCGTGGGCCGTGGGGATATAGGGGCTGCGCGGATGCACCACCAGTGAGACCCCGGAGACCTCGAAGGGCTGATCGGCGAGCTCGGGCCGGCTCGCGCTCGCCGACGGCGGCAGCTTGTCGCCCAGCACGTGCGAGAAGTTGACGCCGCCCTGCTCGAACAGCCCGCCCTCGGTGATCACACGGCTGCGTCCGCCGCCGCCGGCATCGCGCGCCCACGCGTCCTCGTGGAAGCGGTGGCCGTCGAGGCGCTCGAGCTCGCCCGTGATTCGGTCCTGGAGCTCGACGAGCCAGGTGCGCACGGTGTCGGTCGCGATGGTCTCGGTCATGGGCTTATCCGCTGCGCAGGTAGTGGCCGGTTCGGGCGTCGATGATGGGCGTGGGCTCGCGACGTCCGCCCGTGGGTGCGTCGATGATGGCGTCCAATTGATCACCGAATAGGGCCGCGACGGCCTCGGCCGTTTGGGCCGGGGCGGCGTCGGCCGGGTTGGCGCTCGTCGACACCAGCGGCCCGCCTCGGCTCCGGCACAGCTGCGCTGCGGTCGCGTGGGCCGTCACGCGCACGGCGAGGGTGTCGTGGTCACCGCGCACGCGCCGCGAGACGTCGGCGGCCGCGGGCAGCACCCATGTCACGGGCCCGGGCCAGGTTGGTGCCACGCGGGCCCAGGTGGCCGCGTCGACGGGCGCCAGCCAGGGCGTGAGGGTCTCGACCGCGTCGGCAATCAGGATCAAGCCCTTGTGGACGGGGCGCCCCTTGAGCGCGAGCACGCGCTCGACCGCGGCGTCGTCGGCGGGATCACAGCCCAGGCCGAAGACCCCCTCGGTGGGATAGGCGACCACACCGCCGCGCGCCAATGCCTCGCAGGCGGCCTCGATCGTCTCCGCCATCTATTTGCTGGTGACGGGGTTGGGGTTGGCCGCGCTGACAGTGGTCTTCTTCTTGGCAGCGCTCTTCTTTGCCGCCGTCTTCTTGGCCGTGGCCTTCTTGGCGGCGGTCTTTTTCTTCGCCGCCGCCTTCTTCTTGGCGGCGGACTTCTTAGCCGTGGATTGCTTCGCTGCGGTTTTCTTGCTCGTCGTCTTCTTGGCCGCGGTTTTCTTGGCGGCCGCCTGTTTCTTCGCGGCGGCCTTCTTCTTCGCGGCGGCCTTTTTGCGCCCGCGCTTGCGCTCGGGCGCGGCGGCGATGAGCTCCTGGCAGCGCGCCAGGGTGAGCTCGGCGGGCGTCTCGTCCTTGGGGACTTTGGCGTTCTTGTTGCCGTCGGTCACGTAGGGACCGAAGCGCCCGTTGAGCACCTGGATGGTTTCGCCCTCTGCGGGCTCGAAGGTGTTGATGATGCGGTTGGCGTCGGCGATCTTCTTCTCGCGCACCAGCTCCTGTGCGCGCTCGGGCGTGATCGTGTAGGGATCGTCGTCGGTGCCCAGGGAGACGAAACGGTTGTCGAAACGGACGTAGGGCCCGAAGCGGCCGATGCTCGCCTGCATGGCCTCGCCGTCCTCGGTCGTGCCCAGATCGCGCGGCAGCTGGAACAGCGCAATCGCCTCGTCGAGCGTGATGGTGTCCATCTTCTGGCCGGCGCGCAGCCCGGCGAAACGGGGTTTCTGCTCGTCGTCCTCGGTGGTGCCGAGCTGGGCCACCGGTCCGTAACGGCCCATGCGCACGGTGACCGGGCGGCCGGACTTGGGATCGTCGCCCAGATAGCGCGACTGCGATGCCTCGGCGCGCGACACACTGGCCTGTTTCTCGCTGATGCGCTCCTTGAGCGGCTCCCAGAAGCGCTCGAGCAACGGAACCCAGTCCTGCTCGCCGCGCGCGATGGCGTCGAGCTCGTCCTCGAGCTTGGCGGTGAACTCGTAATCGACGTATTCGGTGAAGTGGCCCGTGAGGAACCGGGCGACCACACGGCCCACGTCGGTCGGAAAGAAGCGGCGGCTCTCGATCTCGACGTACTCGCGTTCGGCGAGCGTCGAGATGATGGCTGCATACGTCGACGGGCGGCCAATGCCGTACTCCTCGAGAGCCCGTACCAGGCTGGCCTCGGTGTAGCGCGGCGGCGGCTCGGTGAAGTGCTGATCGAGGCGCACGTCGTTGAGCGGCAGGCGCTCGCCCTCTTCCATCTCGGGCAGGCGGCGCTCGGCGTCGGGGTCGGATTGGCTGTCGTCGCGGCCCTCACGATAGACCGCCATGAAGCCGGGATGGCGCACCACCGAGCCGTTGGCGCGGAAGGTGTGGTCGTCGCCGGCGCCGAGCTCGACCGCCATCGTATCCATGGTCGCGTGGATCATCTGGCAGGCGACGGTACGCTTCCAGATGAGGTCGTAGAGGCGGTATTGGTCCGACGAGAGCTTGTCACGCAGGGCGTCGGGCAGGCGCTTGGCCGAGGTCGGCCGGATCGCCTCGTGCGCCTCCTGCGCGTTCTTCGACTTGGTCTTGTAGCGCCGGGCTTTGTCCGGGAGGTTGTCCTCGCCATAGCGCTGGGCGATGAGCCCGCGCATCTCGCTGAGCGCATCCTCGGCCAGCGTGACGGAGTCCGTGCGCATGTAGGTGATCAGCCCGACCTGGCCGTCGCCGGTGTCGATGCCCTCGTAGAGCTGCTGTGCCACGCGCATCGTGCGCGATGCGGAGAAGCCGAGCTTGCGCGAGGCCTCCTGCTGCAGCGTCGACGTGATGAACGGCGGCGCCGGGTTGCGCTTGCGCTGCTTTTTCTCGACCGAGCGGACGATGAGCTCGCCGTTGGGATTGCCCGTCCAGGTGGCCTGGCGGTGGGCCGCCTCGAGAATCCGGCCCCGTGCGGCCTCGGCCGAGTCCCCGTCGGTCAGGGTGAACTGCTCGAACTTGGCGCCGTCGAGGCGCACCAGTTTGGCGGTCACCGCCTCGTCGCCTCGGGTCAGATCGGCCTCGACCGACCAGTATTCCTGCGCGACGAAGGCCTCGATCTCGTCCTCTCGCTCGCAGATCATGCGCAGCGCAGGCGTCTGGACGCGACCGGCCGACAGCCCGCGCCGGATCTTCTTCCACAGCAGCGGCGACAGATTGAAGCCGACCAGGAAGTCGAGCGCGCGCCGTGCCTGCTGGGCATTGACCAGATCCATCGAGATCCCGCGCGGGTGCTCGATGGCCTCACTGAGCGCGCGCTGGGTGATCTCGTGGAACACGACCCGGTCGACGGGCTTGCCGTCGAGGGCCTCGCGCTCGCGCAACAGCTCGGTCAGATGCCACGAGATGGCCTCGCCCTCGCGGTCGGGGTCGGTCGCGAGCACCAGCCGGTCGGCCTTCTTGAGGGCCCGCTGGATGGCCTCGACGTGTTTCTCGTTGCGCTCGATGACCTGATAGTGCATTTCGAACCCGTTGTCCGGGTCCACCGCCCCGTTTTTCGGGATCAGGTCGCGCACGTGGCCATAGGAGGCCATGACCGTATAGCCGCGGCCGAGGTATTTCTCGATGGTCTTGCCCTTAGCGGGCGATTCGACGATGACGAGGTTCTTGGCCATGGGTCCCCGAAGTGGCGGGCCTGCGGGGTGCGGAGCCGCGCCAATGCACCGGCGGCGCTCGCTAGCGACTGCGGGCTGTCCTATGCACGCTGTGCCCCACAGGCGAGCCAGCACAGCGCGGCCAGTCTAGAGGCGTCCGGGGCACATGCCAAACCCCGGGGACCCCAGCCGCCTAGGCCCGTTGGTACAGCCCGCCCGGCGCAACCCGGACGCGGCCCTCGAGCTCG
>CAYUKN010000014.1:26377-33258 GCA_964445325.1 uncultured Ectothiorhodospiraceae bacterium | reverse complement strand
TGGCCCGAGGTCGACGCCCGCGCGGCCGGCGCGCGCGCCGCCGGCGGCGCCGAGCCGGCAGCGTTCGTCTTCGGCCGCGAGCGCAGCGGCCTGACCAATGCCGAGCTCGACCGCTGTCAGTTCATGCTGCACGTGCCCAGTGACGCCGATTACGGCTCGCTCAATCTGGCGCAGGCGGTTCAGGTAGTGGCCTACGAGTGCCGCATGAGCGCCGGCCAGGCCCAGCGCCCGAGCGGCCAGCAGATGCCGAGCCGGCAGGAGCTGGAGTATTTCTTCGAGCACCTGCGTGCCTGTATCGTCGACATCGGTTTCCTCGACCCGCACAACCCGCGCAAGGTCATGCGCCGCTTGCGGCGGCTGTTCAATCGCGCCGAGCCGAGCACGCTCGAGCTCAATCTCCTGCGCGGTATCCTCAAGCACGCCCGCGATCCAGCCCGCGGCTCGCCGACCTGGCATCGGATCAGGGGCTCACGGGGCGAGCCGGGGGGTGCTACCATACCCGATGGATCCGATCAGGAATGACGCGGTCGCGCACGGCCCCGCCGCGGCGCGCACGAGGGGCTTGACCATGTTCCGACAGGTTCGCGAGGACATCGCTTGTGTCTTCGAGCGCGATCCCGCGTCGCGCCATACCCTCGAGATCCTGACGACCTATCCCGGCGTGCATGCGCTATTGCTGCACCGGCTCAATCACCGGATCGCCGGGCTGGGCCTCAAATGGCTCGCGCGTTTCGGTTCCCACATCGCGCGCTTGCTCACCGGTATCGAGATCCATCCCGGGGCCCGCATCGGGCGGCGCTTCTTCATCGACCACGGCATGGGGGTGGTCATCGGCGAGACCACCGAGATCGGGGATGACTGCACCCTCTATCACGGGGTCACGCTGGGCGGCACCACGTGGAATCAGGGCAAGCGCCATCCCACGCTGGGCGATGATGTCGTCATCGGGGCCGGCGCCAAGATCCTGGGTCCCATCACCGTGGGCGAGGGCGCACGCGTCGGCTCCAACGCCGTGGTGACCAAGGACGTGCCCGCCGGCGCGACCGTGGTGGGGATCCCGGGCAAGGTGGTGCGCCCCAGCCCGAGCGACGACGACGAGCGCCGGCGTGAGGAGACCGCCCGGCGCATCGGCTTCGACGCCTACGGCCAGCGCGGCGAGATGCCGGACCCGGTCGCCAACGCGATCAATCAATTGCTCGACCATATCCGGGTCCAGGACCGGCGTACCGAGGCGTTGTGCGAGGCATTGCGCCACATGGGGGCGCAACTGCCCGATGT
The DNA here is from genome assembly GCA_964445325.1 of uncultured Ectothiorhodospiraceae bacterium. Taxonomy (GTDB): domain Bacteria; phylum Pseudomonadota; class Gammaproteobacteria; order XJ16; family Halofilaceae; genus Halofilum. Next base: position 31,980 of record CAYUKN010000014.1, on the reverse strand, counting down.
GGAGTTCCCCGAGGGCGATCCTTGCCGTGACATGGGGCTCGACGCCGGCGGTGAGCCGTCGTCATCGGCGGCGACCGCGCGTGCGGCCGACGATTCGCCGCAATAGTTGACTCAATTGCTGGGGTATGAAAGCGTGACTCGACGCACTCGGGGAGCAGACGCCGCATGAAGCTGACCACGCGCGGACGCTACGCGGTGACCGCGATGCTCGATCTGGCACTGCATCAAGACCAGGGGCCGGTGCCGTTGGGCGATATCGCGACGCGCCAGGACATCTCGCTGTCCTACCTCGAGCAGCTGTTCGCCAAGCTCCGGCGCAACGGGCTCGTCGTGAGCGCGCGTGGGCCGGGTGGCGGTTATCGTCTGCGCGCGCCGGCCGATGAGCTCTCGGTCGCGCAGGTCATCGATGCCGTCGATGAGAGCGTCGAATACACCCTCTGCGGCGGCGAGCGCAATTGCCAGCGCCAGCAGCGCTGCCTGACCCACGATCTGTGGGAGAGCTTGAGCGAGCACGTGCGCACGTTCCTCGACGACGTGACGCTGGCGAGCCTGATGGCGCGCCGCGGGGTACGCGAGGTCGCCGCGCGCCAGGATGGGGTGCCCGTGCACTGGGGCGATCCGCGCGCGCGGGCGAGTGAGACCAGTGAGTTCTCGTGATGGAGCAGGGCGAGGCCGTCTATCTCGATTACGCCGCCACGACGCCGGTTGATCCGCGGGTCGCCGAGCGCATGGCGGGCTACCTGACGGTCGACGGCGATTTCGCCAATCCCGCCTCGGCGGGCCACGTCTTCGGCCAGCGGGCGCGCAGGGCGGTCGAGCACGCGCGCGAGCAGGTCGCCGAGGCGCTCGGCGGCGAGCCGCGCGAGGTCGTGTTCACCTCGGGCGCGACCGAGTCGAACAACCTCGCGCTCAAGGGGGCAGCGCAGTTCCTGCGCGAGCGTGGGCGCCATATCGTCGTCGGCGCGACCGAGCACAATGCCGTACTCGACACGGTCGAGGCCCTCGAGTTCGACGGCTTTGAGGTCACCCGGGTCGCGCCCCTGGGCGACGGCCGGATCGCCCCGGAGCGCGTGGCTGCGGCGATGCGCGCGGACACGGTGCTGGTGTCGGTGATGCATGCGAACAACGAAACGGGTGTGATCAACGACATCGGTGCCATCGGCGAGTGCGTGCGCAGCCATGGCGCCCGATTCCACGTCGACGCCGCGCAGACCGCGGGCAAGCTGGCACTCGATGTGACCGAGATCGCCGTCGATCTGGTCTCGCTGTCGGCACACAAGTTCTACGGCCCGAAAGGCGTGGGCGCGTTGTGGCTGCGGCGGCGCCCGCGGGTGCGGCTGATGCCGCAGATCCACGGCGGTGGCCACGAGCGCGGGCTGCGCTCGGGGACCTTGGCCACACACCAGATCGTGGGCCTGGGGGAGGCGCTCGCGCTGGCCGTGGCCGAGCGCGAGCCCGATCGGGCGCACCAGGAGGCCCTGCGGCAACGGCTGGAGGCGCGTATGGGCGAGCTCGACGCGGTCACCGATGTGGGCGCGGGGGCACCGCGGCTGCCGGGGGTGCGCAACCTTACCTTCGACGGTGTCGAGGGCGAGGCCTTGGTGACGGCCCTGGCGCAGCGCGTGGCCATGGCCACGGGCTCGGCGTGCAGCAGTGCCAGTATCGAGCCGTCGTACGTGCTGCAGGCGATGGGCTATGTGGGCACACGCGCCGCCGAGGCGGTGCGCTTGTCCTGGGGCCGATTCACACGCACAGAGGACATCGAGCGGGCCGCGAACGACCTGGTCGACACGGTCACGCGCCTGCGGGGTCACGCGCTTGTCCCCGCGGGCACTTGAGTCGAGACGCGAGCGCACGCAACGCAACGACCACGGCGTGCGTGATCACCACCAATGGGAGAGTGAACGAGCGATGGCGATAACCCTGACCGAAGCGGCCGCGTGCCGTGTGCAGAACTTCATCGAGAAGCGTGGGCGAGGCGTGGGCGTGCGCCTAGGTGTGCGCAAAACGGGGTGCTCCGGCTACGCCTACGTGGTCGACTTCGCCGACGAGATCGGTGACAGCGACATCGTCTTCGAGGATCAACAAGTCAAGGTCGTCGTCGCGAATGAGCACCTGCCCCTCCTCGATGGCACGGAGCTCGATTTCGCGCGCGAGGGCGTCAACGAGACATTCGTGTTCAACAACCCGAACGTCAAGGATGAGTGCGGCTGCGGCGAGTCGTTCACCGTCTGATCCGCTTCGAGGGCCTGTTCGCACGGCCGTGCGAACAGCGCGGGACCGGCTAAGGGGCCCAGTGCAGCGACCTGCGTGCGCTGAGCGCCGGGCGAGCGCCGCGGTGCCAGCGCGCGCGGGCCGTTTTGCGCGCGTCACGGGGGCAGAGTACAATCCGCGGCTTGTCCAAACGTCCGCCGAAAAAGCCCGGAGTGACTCATCATGGCCGCCGCACGCACGCTCACCATCGTCAAGCCCGACGCCGTCGCCAAGAATCTCATCGGCGAGATCTACAAGCGCTTCGAGGATGCGGGCCTGCGGGTCGTGGCGGCCAAGATGCTGCACCTGAGCCGCGAGCAGGCCGAGGCCTTCTACGCGGTCCACCGCGAGCGCCCGTTCTTCAATGCGCTCGTCGAGTTCATGACGACGGGGCCGATCATGGTCCAGGTCCTCGAGGGCGACAACGCAATCGAGCAGGCGCGCGAGATCATGGGCGCGACCAATCCCCAGGAGGCCGATCCGGGCACGATCCGGGCCGACTTCGCCCAGACCATCGACGAGAACGCAGTCCACGGCTCGGACGCGCCCGAGACCGCCACGCGCGAGATCGGCTTTTTCTTCAGTGACGAGGAGCTATGTCCGCGCACCCGGTAACCTTCTTCCCGCGCGCCGGCGTCGCCCGTACCAACCTGCTCGATCTCGATCGGGCGGGCATGCGGGCCTATGTCGCCGAGTTGGGGGAAAAGCCGTTCCGTGGCGATCAAGTCCTCAAGTGGATCTATCATCACGGCGAGACGGACTTCGCCTCGATGACCGATCTGGCCAAGTCGCTGCGCCAGCGCCTGGCCGACGAGGCCGAGGTGCGCCCGCCCCAGATCATCACCTGCAAGGACTCGGTCGACGGTACGCGCAAGTGGTTGTTCCGCCTCGACGGCGGCAACGCCATCGAGTGTGTATTCATCCCGGACGATGATCGCAACACGCTGTGCGTGTCCACCCAGGTCGGCTGCGCGCTGGACTGCTCGTTCTGCGCGACCGCGCGGGCCGGGTTCAATCGCAACCTCACCACCGCCGAGATCATTGGTCAGGTGTGGCTGGCGCACCAGAGCCTGCTCGCCGATCACCCACAGGGCGCGCGTGGGGTGAGCAACGTCGTGCTCATGGGGATGGGCGAGCCGCTTTTGAACATGAAAGCGGTGGTGCCCGCGCTCAAGCTGATGATCGACGATTTCGGCTTCGGCTTGAGCAAGCGCCATGTCACCGTGAGCACCTCGGGTGTGGTGCCCAAGATGGATCAACTGCGTGATGCGGTCGACGTCAGCCTGGCCGTATCGCTGCACGCGCCCAACGATGCCCTGCGCGACGAGCTCGTGCCGCTCAACCAGAGTCATCCGCTCGACAGCCTGATGGCGGCGTGCCGGCGTTGGCTCGCGGACGGCCATCGCAAAAAGCACATCATGTTCGAGTACGTGATGCTCGATGGCGTCAACGATTGCCCCGAGCATGCCTACCAGCTCGTCGAGCTTCTCCGTGATATCCCCGCCAAGGTCAACCTCATCCCGTTCAACCCGTTCGAGGGGTCGGGCTATGAGCGCTCGTCCGAGGCGGCGATTCAGCGCTTCGTCCAGATCCTGCGCGACAACGGCGTCTTCGCCATCGCCCGGCGCACGCGGGGTGACGATATCGATGCCGCTTGCGGCCAGTTGGCCGGCGAGGTCGACGACCGGAGCAAGAGGGCGCGGCGCTTCGAGGCCCCGCGTTTCGGCGAGCGCGCCGGATAATGGCCTCGCTGCACGCCCGTTTTGTCGGCGCGGCCTTGGTGCTGCTGTTGCTCGGTGGCTGTGCTTCATCCGAGCCCAACCCCCAATTCGACAGCGAGATGAGCAAGGCGTCCCAGATCAACGCCGAGCTCGGGCTCAAGTATCTGCGCAACGGCAACCTCCAGACCGCCAAGGCCAAGCTCGACAAGGCCATCGCCCAGGATCCCGATAATCCGGATGCCCATGCCGCCTACGCCCTGTTGAGCATGCGCCTCGACAACCCGGAGGAGGCCCGCGATCATTTCGATACGGCGCTCGACGCGCGCCCGGACGATCCCAAGCTGCTGAACAACTACGGCACGTTCCTGTGCGAGGTAGGCGACTACGACAAGGGTATCGATTACTTCCTGCGCGCCGCCGATAATCCGCTCTACGACACACCAGCCTACGCCTACGCCAATGCCGGTCGCTGTGCCCAGGATGCCGGGCGCACCCAGGACGCGCGCGAATACCTGCGCCAGGCATTGCAGGCGGATAAGCGCATGGCCTCGGCGCTACTCGATCTGGCGCGCCTGGAATACGATCAGGGGCGGCTGCGCCAGGCGCGCAAGTACGTCGATCGCTACCACGACGTCGCAACCGAGGCGCCGGACAGCCTCTGGCTGGCCATCCGGATCGAGCGGCGCCTGGGCGACCGCCAGGCCGCGGAATCGCTCGGCAAGAAGCTGCTACGCGAGCATCCCGACTCGCAGCAGGCGAGCCGTTTCCTGGAGACGCGTTGATGGCATTCGCGCGCGGCAGCGACGGCGACGACGATCGCGTCGAGCACGATGACGGGGCTCCGATGCGCCAGCCGGGCCACGAGCTCGCCGACGCGCGCGAGCGCCGCGGCATCGATCGGGCGCAGATGGCGGCTCGGCTGCACCTGCCCGAGCGCCAGCTGGAGGCGCTCGAGGGTGACGACTATCAGCAGCTGCCGCCGCCGGCGTTCGTTCGGGGGTATCTACGGGCCTACGCCCGCGAGGCGGGGCTCGACGGTGACGATATCGTCGCCGCGTACGACGCCCTTGGGGCGGCGGCCGAGGATCCCGACATCCGGCCGGTGGAGCGGTCCTCGCGCGCGGCGAGTGCGCGCGCGCGCACGGCGAGCCTGATCGTGCTGATCGGCGTCGTCGCCGCGGCGTTCGGCGGCTGGCTGTGGCAATCCCGCCAGGGCGCGGGCGACCCCGGCGCCATCGTCTCGAGCGAGGACCCGAGCGGGTCCGTGACCACGGACGCCGATGACCCGCCCGCGGACGAGACCGCGCCGGAGTCGGGCCAGGCCAGTACTTCGGCGGCGAGCGAGGGCGATGGCGGTGCCGGCACCGACGCCGCGGACGGGGCGTCGGGCGGCGGTGGCGCGGGCGATTCCGCCGATGCCGCGCAGGCGTCCACCGCCGCAGCGCACGACGCCGCGACCGGCGACACCGCGGCCGCCACCAACGATGCCACCCCGACCGCGAGTGTGGCTGATTCAGCGGAGGAGTCCGCGCCCGAGGTGGCGCGCGCGGGGGCGTCGACGGGGGACAGCGGCGACGCCGACGACACCACGACGGCCGCCACCAACCAGTCACCCGCTGCCTCGGGCGA
>CAYUKN010000014.1:0-26277 GCA_964445325.1 uncultured Ectothiorhodospiraceae bacterium | reverse complement strand
GGCGACAACGCGGCACCCGCCGGTGACGCCGAGGGCGGCGAGGCCTCGGGCGACACGGCGGGGGCCGAGCCAGCATACGATCCGCCCAGCGCCACGGGCTCGCCCGAGCAGGCCACGGCACCGGCGGCGGGCGAGGGACCGGATACACTCGAGCTCGAGGTGGCGGGGCGATCCTGGATCGAGGTGTACGACGGCCGCGGCCGCCAGTTGGTATATACGCTCTATACCGGGGATGCGCCCTTGCGTCTGCGCGGCTGGGCCCCGTTCGACGTATTCCTGGGCAACAGTCCCGATGTGCGGATCCGTTACGAGGGTGAGGCCGTGACCAAATCGGCGTTCACGCGCAGCGACGAGACCGCCCGATTCCTCGTCGACGCCGACGGTGCTCGCCGACGCTGACGCCCGGGCCGACTTGGGTCGGCCCGTGCTGAACGTGTATATTCCGCAGCCTCGTACGCGGGCCGGTCACTTGACGGCACCGCGGGCTCGCGTCCCGTAGACGGATTTCCCCGCGCCATGGCCCAACCCATCCGCACAGTCCGCGGTATGCACGACGTGTTGCCGCCCGAGTCCGCTGCCTGGCAGTGGCTCGAGGGCGAGATGCGCGCCCTGATGGCTGCCTATGGCTATGACGAGATCCGCACGCCGCTGATCGAGCGGACCGAGCTGTTCAAGCGGTCCATTGGCGAAGTCACCGACATCGTCGAGAAGGAGATGTACACCTTCGAGGACCGCAACGGCGACAGCCTGTCGCTGCGGCCCGAGGAGACCGCCAGCGTGGTGCGGGCGGGCATCGAGCACGGGATCCTGCACAACCGCGCCCAGCGGCTGTGGTATGCGGGCCCGATGTTCCGCCATGAGCGCCCGCAAAAGGGGCGCTACCGCCAGTTCCACCAGCTCGGTGTCGAGACCTTCGGCATGGCCGGTCCCGATATCGACCTCGAGCTGCTGCTGCTGGGCGAACGGCTCTGGCGCCGCCTCGGCCTGAACGAGGCGGTCCATCTGGAGATCAACTCGCTGGGCAGCGTCGAGGCGCGCCGCGCGTACCGGGCGGCGCTGGTCGATCACTTCCGCGGCCATGCCGACAAGCTGAGCGAGCAGGAGGCCCGCCGCCTGGAGGACAATCCCTTGCGGCTGCTCGACAGCAAGAGTGAGGCGCTGCAACCCGTGATCGCGTCGGCGCCGGCGTTGACGGACTCGCTGGATCCGGCCAGCCGGGCCTCGTTCGATTGGCTGCAGGCAAGCCTGGCGCAAGCCGGCATCGCTTTCAGCGTGAATCCACGGCTCGTGCGGGGCCTGGATTACTACACCGGCGTGGTGTTCGAGTGGACGACCGAGCGCCTCGGGGCCCAGGGTACCGTGTGCGCGGGCGGGCGCTATGACGGCCTCGTCGAGCAGCTCGGCGGCCGTGCCACTCCCGCGGCCGGCTTCGCGCTCGGGGTCGAGCGCTTGCTCGCCTTGCTCGAGGCTGAAGCGCAGCTACCCTCACCCGAGGGGCCCCATTGCTGTCTCGTGCTGGGCGGGAATGACGCCGCGGGCGATGGGCTGCTGCTGGCCGAGCGGCTGCGCGACGCGCTCCCGTGGTTGCGGCTGCAGACACTGTGCGGCGGCGGCAGCCTGAAGAGCCAGTTCCGTCGCGCCGACCGCGCCGGCGCGGAGCTTGCATTGGTGCGCGGCGATGAGGAGCGCGCCAGCGGCACGGTGGGGATCAAGCCGCTGCGCGGCGAGGGCAGTCAACAGTCGGTCGCCATCCATGAGCTCGCCGGTCACCTGGCGAGACGATGGGGGCGGTCGTAGGGACCGGGAAGCGGGAGAGTCACCTTGGTCGATTATGCGAGCGAGGAAGAGCAGGTCGAGGCCATCAAGCGCTGGTGGCGTGAGAACGGCCGCGCCGTGCTGCTGGGGGCCGCCCTCGGCCTGGCCGCCCTGGGCGGCTGGCGCGGCTGGGTCTGGTACCAGACCCAGCAAGGCCTCGAGGCCTCGCAGATCTATCAGCAGATGCTCGAGGATGTCGGCCAGGGTGAGCCCGAGGCCGTCTACGAGCGCGCCCGGCGCCTGCGCGACGACTACAGCAGCACGCCCTATGCCACGCTGGCGGCGCTGGCAGCCGGGCGCGCCGCCGCCCATGGCGATGACCCCGAGCGAGCGACCGAGTGGCTGCGCTGGGCGCTGGACAACGGCAGCGATGTCCAGCTGCAGCATCTGGCGCGGGCGCGACTGGCGCGGGCGCTGCTGGTGCAGGGGCAAAACGAGCAAGCGCTCGAGGCCATCGACGCGGACTCGCCCTCGGCGTATCGGGTGTTGTACGCCGAGATCCGTGGTGACGCCCTGCGCCAGCAGGGCAAGCGCGAGCAAGCAGCGAGCGCCTACCGCGAGGCACTCGAGGCCGAAGGGCGTCCGCCTGATCCCCAGCTGCTCCAGCGCAAGCTCAACCGAGTCAAGTCCGCCGACGAGGGCAACGAGGAGAAAAGCGCATCCCAGTCATGATCCGCAACCTGGCCCTGCTGGTGGCGCTAGCCGGCCTCGCTGGCTGCAGCACGACCGAGGACACCGCCGCGCCCCCGTCGGAGCTGCCCGACTTCGAGGCGGGTGCGCGTATCGCCACCGTTTGGCAGGGGCGCACTGGGTCCATCTTCAACGAGCGTTGGATCCGCCTGCAGCCCTGGCGTGGCGAGGGTGTCCTGGTCAGCGCCAATGTGGGCGGCCAAGTCACCGCGCGTGATCCCGATAGCGGCAAGCGCCTGTGGAAGCGTCAGCTCGACGATTGGATCTCGGCCGGGGTCGCCGGTGACGACGACTACGCCTATGTGGGGGCCCGTGATGGCGATGTCGTCGCCATGGACCTCACCGACGGCAGCGAGCACTGGCGCCGCGACGTCTCGGGCGAGCTGCTCGCGCAACCCGCGCCCGCCGACGGCTATGTGGTGGTGCGCACCGTCGACGGACGCATCATCGCGCTGGAGCGCGACGACGGGGCCCGGCGCTGGACCTACAACAGCGATGTGCCGTCGCTGTCGTTGCGCGGCAAGAGCCGGCCCGTGCCCGTGCCCGGTGGCGTCCTCGTCGGGCTCGACAACGGTCGCCTGGTGGCGCTGCAGGGTGAGGTTGGTCGCCCCATCTGGGAGAGCCGCATCCAGGAGCCGACCGGCGACTCCCCCATCGCGCGCCTGGTCGATATCGACGGCTCGATCGCGGCCGGGCGGCGCGCGGTTTACGCGGTGACCTATCAGGGCAAGTTGGCACGCATCCGGCCCCAAGAGGGCGAGATCGCCTGGAGCGAGGAGATGTCGTCCTACACGGGGCTGCGCATCGACGGCCAACGGCTCTACTTGACCGAGGCGAATAGCCACGTGCGCGCGGTCTCGCCGTCGGATGGACAGACCTTGTGGCGCCAGGACAAGCTCGCGCACCGGCGATTGACCGCCCCCGTGCCCATCCCGGGTACCGATTACCTGATCGTGGGCGACTACAATGGCTACGTCCACGTCATCACCCGGGCCGACGGGCGCATCGTGGCGCGCCATCGTCCCGGTGACAGCTTCGGCATCCTCGCCGATGCGGTCGCCGTCGACGACGGCCGGGTGGCGATCCAGACGCGCGGCGGCGAGCTCGCCGTGCTGTCGGTTCGGCCCATCGAATAGCCCGCTCGGTCAGCGACCCCCCAATGACGCCCGTGCTCGCCCTGGTCGGCCGCCCCAACGTCGGCAAGTCGACCCTGTTCAATGCGCTCACGCGCACGCGCCAAGCGCTGGTGGCCGAGGTCCCCGGACTCACGCGGGACCGCCAGTACGGCTTCGCCCGCCTGGGTGGCGGCGCTTTCATCGTGGTCGACACCGGTGGCATGACCGCCCCGAGTGCCGCGCTCGATGAGCGCATGCTCGAGCACACCGATGCGGCGATCGCCGAGGCCGACGGTGTGCTCGTGATCGTCGACGCGCGCGCCGGGCTGACGCCCGACGACGAGGCCGTCATCGAGCGCCTGCGCCGCGCCGGCAAGCCCTTCCGCATCGCCGCGAACAAGGTCGATGGCCTCGAACGCGAGAGTGCGCTCGCCGAGTTCCACGGCCTTACCGCCGAGGCGCCGCTCCCGCTGGCGGCGTATCGCCGCCAGGGCTGGCGCGAGCTCGCCAACGCCCTGGCGACGCTGCTGCCGCTGGGCGACGATGATGGCGATGACGCCGGCGGGGCCGCCGGCGATGACCGCATCCGCATCGCCGTCGTCGGCCGCCGCAACGTGGGCAAATCGACGCTGATCAACCGCTTGGTCGGTGACGAGCGCGTGTTGGCCTACGATGCCCCGGGCACGACCCGGGATGCGGTTGCCATCCCCTTCGAGCGCGAGGGCCACGCCTATACCCTCATCGATACCGCGGGGCTGCGGCGCAAGAGCAAGACCCGCGAGACGGTGGAGAAATTCAGTGCGGTCAAGACACTCGAGGCGATCGAGCAGGCCCACGTAGTGATCCTCGTGCTCGATGCGCAGTACGGGCTGGTCGATCAGGATCAGCATGTGGTCGGCCACGTGCTCGACGCCGGGCGCGCCCTGGTCCTGGCGATCAACAAGTGGGATGGCCTCGACCGCTATAGCAAGGAGCGCGTGCGCAGCGAGCACGACCGGCGCTTCGGTTTCGTGGGCTTCGCCCGGACGCGTTACATCTCCGCGCTGCACGGCACCGGCGTCGGTGAGCTGCTCGATGATGTCCGTGAGGCCTACGCCTCGGCGCGGGTGGACTTGTCGACGCATGCGCTCACCCGTGTCCTCGAGGACGCGGTCGCCGCGCACCAACCCCCTTTGGTGGGCGGGCGCCGGGTCAAGCTCCGGTACGCCCACCAGGGCGGAACCAATCCGCCCACGATCGTCGTCCACGGCACCCGGGTGAATCGCCTGCCCGCGGCCTACAAGCGCTATCTGGAGAATACGTTCCGCCGCGCCTTCCGTCTCGAGGGCACGCCCATCCGGATGGAGTTCCGGGCGGGCGACAACCCGTTCGACCCGGGGGCGGGCGATCGCCGCGGGCGCGGCAACACCGACCGTGAATCCCGTGGCGACGCGCGCAACAGCCGCAAGAGCAAGAAGGCGGGCTCGAGGCGCTGACTCCGCTGCTCAGATCATCATCAGCTGCCCGATACCCATCGTCAGCGCCACCAGGAAACCCAGCACCAGCAGCGAAAGCCCGATCAGCGCGAGCACGCCGATGACGGTGAAATACGTCTTGAGCCGCGCCATGCCCTCGGTGACGGCGCGACGATCGTCGTCGCGGTAGCCCCGGTCGAAGCGGCCGGCGGCACCCAACAGCAGGAGGCCGATCCAGGTGAACAGCGTCGCCAGCGCGAGGCTGGGGATCAAGGCGAGCACGCGGCCATCGGCCAGCAGCACCAGGGTTGCCAGCCCGTGTAGGCCGCCGCCGATGATCGACAGCACCCCGATGAGCTGCAGCCAGAACCGCCCGCGGTAGAGCGGTTCGACCACGCCGCGGATGGCCGTCTCACGCGGCGCGCCCGTGTCCGTTTCGCCCATCGCTGCCCCCGTGTTGGTCGTCGGTATGTGCTCGACCGCGTGGCTCAATCGTCCGCGTCCGCGCCGACGAGATCGGCGAGCTCGTCGACGTACAGCGCGCCCGCGCCCGCTACAGCGATCGGCATCGCCAGGAAGTTGACCACGGGCACGGCGGTCAGCGCCATCACGACCGCGCCGAAACCGAGCGCGGCGGGACGCCGGTGGCGCAACAGGCGTCGGGCCTCGGGGAACGTCAAGCCGTGATTGCCCAGCGGGTAGTCGGCGTACTCGAGGGTCATCATCCAGGCGCCGAACACGAGCCAGGCCAGCGGAGCCAGGATGTTGACGCCGGGGATCAAGAACAGCGCGAGCAGCGGCACCATCCACAGGCCCAGATAGGCGAGCTTGCGCAACTCGGCCGCCACGGCCGCGACGGCCTCGGCCAGGACACCACGGGCGAGACCCTCGCGGCCTTCCCCGCCGCGCAGCTCGCGCTCGACGCGGGCGGCTAGCCAGCCATTGAACGGCGCCGCGACGACGTTGGCCAATAACGTGAAGGCGTAGAACGCCACCAAGACTGCCCCGAGCGCGAAAACGACCCACAGGATCGCGCGTACCAGGGCCACGTCGAGCCATGTCGGCAACATCCAGGCCATGAAGTCGCCGAAGGCGCTCATGCCGAGGGCGAGCGCCGTGCCCAGGATAACGCCATTCAGCGCGAGCGGGATCACGGCGAACGGCCACACGCCCGGGCGCCGCACGAGCGCGAAGCCCCGCAGCGCGCAGTGTGCTCCCCGCATGAGCTCGGCAATCATCGCGCTATCCTCCCTCGTGCGATAGTCGCCGAGCCGTCGCATTCAGTCAGCGCGGCGTTGACGCTCGGCTGCGAAATCGCGGATGGTGGGCCAGAACGCGGCGAAGTCGCTGGCCAAGGCATCGTAGCTGTGCTCGATATCAGCGGCGGTCTCGGCGAGGCCGTTGGGCCGCGACAAGCGCCGGCTCATGCGGCTGAGGGCGAAGGTGATGCCGTCGAGCCGCGCGTATGAGGCCCACCAATCATCGCGTACCATGGCCTCGATGACGGGACGTGCCCGCACGGGCGCTTCGTCGCGATGCGCCAGCAGCAGCGCATAGGCCCGTTGCCGCGCCCGCTCGAAGCCTTCCGGATCGGCCGCCATCCAGTCGCGGGCGAGGAAGTGGTCGAACGCCATGTCCACCGCGATCCCCGCGTAACGCCGGCGTGGCGGATCGATCCGAGCGAGCGCGCGCTGTACGCAGGGATGGTTGTCGGTGAAGCGATCGATGGCGCGGTGCAGACGAATGCCCTCGACGATCCCGGGTGCGAAACGGTGCTCGGGCGCCCCTTTGACGAAGTCGCCGATCAGGTTGCCCACAACGCGCTCGGGCACGTCCTCGGTCAGGCACAAGTGGGCGAGATAATTCACCCGCACCTCGCACCGCCCGGAGGCGGGCCGTACAATCGTGGCCCATGACCCAGGATCACAATAATTCGCCGCCCCGGCTGCTCGACGTCTTCAAGAGCGTCGGGGCCGCTTTCATCGGTATTCAGTCCGACGCCAATCGGCGCCGTGACTTCAGTCAAGGCAAGCTCCACCACTACGTTATCGCGGGCGCCGTCGCCACGATCGCCTTCGTGGTCATCCTCTACACCCTCGTGCGCCTGGTGCTGGCGACCCTGGGCGCTCAATGAGCTCGCCCGTCCGGCCTAGAGCTGGGCGATGCGCTCGCGCCGCGCGCGTAGCTCGCTGAGATTGGTCACGAGCTCGTCGCGCTTGCCGCGCTCTTTGTCGACGACCTCGGCCGGTGCCTTCTCGACGAACTGTTGATTGCCCAGCTTCTGATCGACCCGAGCGATTTCCGACTCGAGCTCGGCGGTGCGCTTGTCCAGGCGCTCGAGCTCGGTCGCCTTGTCGATGAGCCCCTCCAGCGGGACGAGGATCTTGAGCTCGCCCGTCATGGCCGCGGCCGCCTGCGTGACCTCGCTCTCGTCGCTCACCCACGCCACCGAGTCGAGCCGGGCCAGCGTGCGCAGCGAGGCCGCTAGCGCCTCGCTGCGGCGCCGGTCCTCGGCGTCGCCGCCGGTCAGGCGCAGGGGCACGCGCTGGCTCGGCTTGAGGTCCATGTCCGAGCGGATCCGCCGCACCTCCAGCACGACCCGCTGGAGCCAGTCGATGTCGCTCTCCGCCTCGGGATCGAGCCAGTCCTCGTCGGGCCGGGGGTAGGGCGCGTAGACGATGGTGTCACCGCTGCGGCCGGCCAGCGGGGCGACCTTTTGCCAGAGCTCCTCCGTGATGAACGGCATCAGCGGATGCAGCAGTCGCACCACCGCCTCCAGGACCCGGACCAGCGTGCGCCGCGTGCCGCGCATCTGCTCAACGGAGGCATTGTCGTCGTAGAGCACCGTCTTGGCGAGCTCGACGTACCAATCGCAGTAATCGTCCCAGATGAACTCGTAGATCACTTGCGCGAGCAGGTCGAAGCGATAGCCACGGATGTGCTCATTGGCCGCCCGCTCGGTCTCTTGCAGCCGCGAGATGATCCAGCGGTCGGCCGCGTTGAGCTCGACCGCGCCGCCCTCGACGCCGGTGTCCTGGCCGTCGGTGTTCATCAACACGAAACGCGAGGCATTCCACAGCTTGTTGCAGAAATTGCGATAGCCCTGCACGCGCCCCAGATCGAAGCGGATGTCACGGCCGGTCGAGGCCAGGGCCGCGAAGGTGAAGCGCAGGGCGTCGGTGCCGAACGCGGGGATGCCCTCGGGATAAGCCGCGCGCGTCATGCGCTCGATGGCATCGCGCTTTTGCGGTTGCATCATCCCGGAGGTGCGCTTGTCGACCAGGCGCTCGAGGTCGATGCCATCGATGAGATCGATCGGGTCGAGCACGTTGCCCTTCGACTTGGACATCTTGTTGCCTTCGGAGTCGCGCACGAGGCCGTGGATATAGACCTCGTGGAAGGGCACGTCCCCCATGAACTTGAGCCCGAACATGATCATCCGGGCGACCCAGAAGAAGATGATGTCGAATCCCGTGACGAGCACGGAGGTGGGGTAGAACGTGCGCAACGCCTCGGTGTCCTCGGGCCACCCGAGCGTCGAGAAGGGCCAAAGGGCCGACGAGTACCACGTGTCGAGCACGTCCTCGTCGCGCGTGAGGGGCGTTTCCCCGGCGAGGCCGTACTTGTCGCGCACTTCGGTCTCGCTGCGCGCGACATAGACATTACCCTCGGGGTCGTACCACGCCGGGATTCGATGGCCCCACCAGATCTGGCGCGAGATGCACCAGTCTTGGATCTCGGCCATCCAGTTGAAATAGGTCTTGGCCCAGTTGTTCGGGATGAAGCGGATGCGCCCGTCCTTGACCGCTTCGACAGCGGGCTCGGCCAGCGGGCGGATTTGGACGAACCACTGGTTGGTGAGATAGGGCTCGATGACGCTGCCGGTGCGATCGCCGCGCGGGATCATCAGGCGGTGGTCCTCTACACGCTCGAGCAGCCCTTCGGCGCGCAGATCAGAGACCACGGCCTCGCGTGCCTGGTAGCGGTCGAGACCCCGGTAACGCGCCGGCGCATTCTCGTTGACGCACGCCTCGGGCGTGAAGATGTTGATCGGCTCCATGCCGTGGCGCTGGCCCACGGCATGGTCGTTGAAATCGTGCGCGGGCGTGATCTTGAGGCAGCCGCTGCCGAACGAGGGGTCGACGTAGTCATCGGCCACGATGGGTATCTTGCGCCCGGTCAGCGGCAACTCGACGAAGCGCCCAACCAGGTGCTGATAGCGCTCGTCCTCGGAGTGGACGGCGACACCCGTATCGCCGAGCATGGTCTCGGGGCGGGTCGTGGCGACGGTGACATGCTCGTCGCTGTCGGCGATTGGATAGCGCATGTGCCAGATGTGGCCCTGCTCCTCCTCCGATTCGACCTCGAGATCGGACACGGCGGTGAGCAGGACCGGGTCCCAGTTGACCAGGCGCTTGCCACGGTAGATCAGGCCCTCGTCGAAGAGCTGCACGAAGGTCTCGAGCACGGCGTTGGAAAGGCCTTCGTCCATGGTGAAGCGCTCGCGGCTCCAATCGGGCGAGGCGCCCATGCGACGCAGTTGCACCGAGATTTGGTTACCCGACTGCTCCTTCCAGTCCCACACCCGCTGGACGAAGGCTTCGCGGCCGAGCTCGTGACGGCTCTCGCCCTGAGCCTCCAACTGGCGCTCGACGACCATTTGCGTGGCGATGCCGGCGTGGTCCGAGCCGGGTTGCCATAATGTGCGGTAGCCGCGCATGCGGTGGTAGCGCGTCAGGCTGTCCATCAGGACATCCTGGAACGCGTGGCCCATGTGCAGGGTGCCCGTGACGTTGGGCGGCGGGATCATGATGCAAAAGGGATCGCCGTCGCCGTGCGGCTCGAAGTAGCCGCCCCGCTCCCAGAAGTCGTACCAGCGGCGTTCGATGGCGTGGGGATCGTAGGTCTTGTCGAGCGTCGTCATGGGGTGTCTTTGTGTGGGGTTGGTCGCGGGCGCCCAAATGTAGCACACCGCCAGGCGTGCTCCGACCGCCCGCTGGCGAGTGGCGGGCCGGCCCCTTATGCTGCTCGCAAAATCGCCGGAGCGTGTGCATGAGCCTTTGGCCCCAACGCATCGTCTGTCTCACCGAGGAGACCACCGAGACCCTCTACCGCCTCGGCGCCGCCGACCGCATCGTCGGCATCTCGGGCTTTACGGTACGCCCGCCCGAGGCGCGTCGTGACAAGCCCAAGGTCGCCGCATTCACCAGCGTCAAGCAGAGTCGCATCCTGGAGCTCGAGCCCGATCTCGTGCTCGGCTTCAGCGATCTGCAAGCGGATATCGCGGGCGATCTCATCCGCGCGGGCGTCGAGGTCTACGTCTTCAATCAGCGCTCGGTGGCTGGTATTCGCGCCATGGTGCAGCGCCTTGCAGCGTTGCTTGGCCTGCCTGAGCGCGGCCGCGAGCTCATCGCCGAGCTCGACGCCCACGTCGGGTCGGTGCGTCGTGCGGCGCCGGGCGCGGGCCGACGCCCCATCGTGTATTTCGAGGAGTGGGACGATCCCCCGATCACGGGGATTCAGTGGGTGAGCGAGCTCGTCGAGATCGCCGGCGGACAGGAAGCCTTCCCCGAGCGTGCGCGCTGTGGTCATGCCCGCGAGCGCATCCTGGCGGACCCGTTCGAGGTGGTGCGGCGGGCGCCCGATGTGATCATCGGCTCATGGTGCGGCAAGCGGTTCCGGCCGGAGCAGGTGGCGCAACGCCCCGGCTGGTCCCGGATACCGGCTGTGCGCGAGGGCCATCTCTACGAGATCAAGTCGGCCGACATCCTCCAGCCGGGCCCGGCCGCGCTCACCGACGGCCTGGATCAGCTCGCCGCCTGCATCGCCCGCGCCGGCGCCGGGTATGAGCATCGCGGTCACCAGGCCGAGTGAGGGTGCGGGCTGGCTCGGCCGATGCGATGGTAGCGGCGCGTGGGTGCTGCGTCAGCGCTCGTCGGCGCCGGAGCCACGCGGCCGCTGGTGGTGCTTGAGGCGCACCGCAGCGCGGATGGCGCGGGCAACCGCCTGCTGGATCGTGCCGATGTGGCGCTCGACCACGCGTGCCGCGATCGCCTCGATCTCGGCGTCGGTCAACGGCAGCTCGTCGCGCGTGGCCCGGTCGCCTTGCTGGGACGAGCCGCTTTCGCCCGATCGGGCGGAGGCAGCGTCGCCATGTCCCGGCCGCACGATATCCTCGAGCAGCGGGATATCGTCGTCCTCCTTGTCGTCGTTGCCCGCCATGTCAGCTCACGCGGTGGTGGTGCAGCTCATAGCCGCGGTCTCGATAGAAAGCATAACGCTCGCGGCTACGCCGGCGTACCCCCTCGTCCTGGTTGACGATCTCGGCTACTCGCGCGAAGCGCTCGAAGAACGCGGGGACTTCGCTGCCCTCGTTGACCAGTAGCGCGCGCTCACCGGCCGGCTCGAGGCCCTCTCCGAGGACCACGGCGCTGTCGGGCTCGCTTGCCTGCGCGCGTTCATGGGGCACGAAGCTGGCCTGGCTGAAGGTCCAGAGCCGCTCGTCGAGGGCTGCTGCATGATCGGCTGCCGGCGTGTGGATCCAGACGCGGTGGCCCAAGCGGTATGCCTTGTCGACGAGACGGCAGAGGTAGGTCTGGCGCTGATGCTCGTCGGCGTCGGGCAGGATGTAGAAGTCGACTCGCGGCAAAAATGCTACTCGCTCGCGTGCTGGTCGAATAGGTATTGCATCAGCAGCGGCACGGGGCGGCCGGTCGCGCCCTTGTTGTCGCCACGCGTCCATGCCGTGCCCGCGATATCGAGGTGACCCCAGCGCTTGAACTTGTCGGTGAATCGGGCAAGGAAGCATCCGGCTGTGATCGTGCCCGCGGGCGCGCCCCCGACGTGGGAGCAGTCGGCGAACGGGCTCTTCAGCTGCTCCTTGTATTCGTCCCACAGCGGGAGTTGCCAGCACCGGTCGGCGCTACGCTCGCCCGCCTGCATGAGCTGACGCGCGACCGTGTCGTTATCCGACATCACCGCTGAGGTGTGATGACCCAGGGCGGCGATGCAGGAACCGGTCAGCGTCGCGATGTCGACGACGGTATCGGGGTCGAAGCGTTCGGTGTAGGTCAGGGCATCGCACAACAGTAGCCGGCCCTCGGCGTCGGTGTTGATGATCTCGATCGTCTGGCCCGACATCGAGCGCAGGATGTCGCCGGGGCGGTACGCCTGACCGTCGGGCATGTTCTCGGCTGCCGGGACGACGCCGACAACGTTGACTCGGAGGCCGATATCGGCACAGGCACGGATGACGCCGAAGACACTGGCGGCACCGCACATATCGAACTTCATCTCGTCCATCGCGCTTGCGGGCTTGATCGAGATACCGCCGGTGTCGAAAGTCACGCCCTTGCCGACGAAGGCCACCGGTTGGTCGTCCTTGCTCGCGCCGCGATATGTCAGCGTGATCATCTTGGCGGGCTGGCGACTACCCTGGCTCACCGCCAGCAGTGCCCCCATGCCCAGCTCGCGCATGTCCTCCTCTTCGAGGACCGTGGTGTCGACATCATCGAACTGATTCGCCAGTCGCCAGGCCTCTTGCGCCAGATGGGTCGGGGTGCACACGTTGGCCGGGCGATTGGCCAAATCGCGGCACAGACCGCGACCGGCGGCGAGTCCGCGCCCGCGCACGATCCCAGTGGTCACCGCCGCCTGTTGGTCGGCCTCGTCGAGCGCCAGCGTGAGCTGCTCGAGCGGGTGGGTGGGTGATTCCGCTTGGGTCTTGAACTCATCGAAGCGATAGCGTGCGCTTTCGGTGGCCTCGGCGACCACCTGGGCCTTGTCGCCCGCATCCAGGTTCTTGACTTTTACCCGGGCCAGAGTAGTGACCGCTTTGCGCACGCCGCTGTGCTCGATCAGACGCGCGACATGCGTATTGGCGCGGCGAAATGCGTGGCGGTCGAGGGACTTCGCCTTGCCCAGTCCCACAAGGATCACGCGCCGCGCGTTGATGCCCGTCACGTTATACAGCGTCAGCGCGGTCTCGAGCTTGCCGTCGAGATCGCCTTCGCCGAGGATCGCCTTGAGCTGACCCCCGGTGGCCTCATCGATCGCGGCGCCGGCTTGCGAAAGCTTGCGCTGTTCGAAAACGCCGACGATCAACGCGTCCGCTCGCTGCTGCTCGGGATGGGCGCTGGTTACACTGTATTCCATGCAGACTCCGTGTACGGCTCGTGCAGGGCGGGAGGCCGTTGGGTGGTGTCAGGCGCTCGTATAAGCCCACAGCCGCTGGCAGGGCTTGCTCGCCCCAATTAGGCTAGCTGCGCGATTTTAGGCAAAATCGGTCGCCATGTCGTCCGTCCCGACATCGCCCGCAAACGGCGCGCACGCCCCGGCGCCCGGCGAGCCCCGCCGCAGGCGTATGCGTCTACCCGTCATCGACCGCTACGTCCTGCACGAGATCCTGGTCACGTGGGCGGCGGTGACACTCGTGCTGCTGATCATCCTCTTCACCAATTCGCTCGCCTACATGCTCAGTAAGGTCGTCGAGGGCGATATCGCCGGCGACGTGGTGTTGCCGCTGTTTCTGACCAATGTCGCCTCGGTGGTGGTCATGGTGATCCCACTGGGGCTGTATCTGGCGCTTTTGCTGACCTTCGGGCGGCTCTATGCCGAGAGCGAAATGGCGGCACTCGGCGCCTGCGGAGTCGGCATCGCCCGGCTCTACCGGCCGGCTCTCGCCGCGGGCCTGATAGCGGCCGCGATCACCGCGGCGTTGACCATCTGGGTGTCGCCCTGGGCGACTCGCGTCGAGCACGAAGTCCGGTCACAGATCGCGTCGCGCTCGGATCTGACGGGTGTCACTCCGGGCCGTTTCAATCGCGCTGCGGGTGGCGATGTGGTGCTTTTCGCCGAGGCCAAGGATGGCGCTCAGGGGACCTTGCAAGAGGTCTTCGTCCATGCGGTCGACGCCGATGGTCGCACGCATGTCATTCGCGCCGAGCGCGCGCGTCAGCGGATCGACGAGGATGCGGGCGCGCGTTATCTCGAGTTCGCCCATGGCCATCGCTATACGGGCGAGGCGGGGCACCCCCAATTGCGAACGGTGGCCTTCGCGCGCCACGGGATTCGCTTACCCGAGCGCGATCGGACGGCGGGCGAGGTGGGTCTCGAGGGCCAATCGATGGCAGAGCTCAAAGACCGCGGCACGCTCGATGCCACGGCCGAGCGCCAGTGGCGTGTGGCCATGCCCGTCGCGTGCGTGGTGCTGGCGCTTATGGCCCTGCCGTTGAGCCAGACCACACCGCGCAAGGGTCGCTACGCCAACATGGTCGTCGCACTGTTGGTCTATATTGCCTATGCCAACGTCCTCGTGGTTGCGCGCGACGCCTTGGCTAGTGGCGATCTGCCGTCCTCACTGGGCTTGTGGTGGGCTCATGGACTCGCGCTCATGCTCGCCGCGGGCCTCATCATCCGGCGCACCGGCTGGCGATGGGCTTGGGCGGTGTTGCGTGGTCGGTCGGGTACGCGGCCGTGAGCACCATTCTTGGACGCTACGTCATTCGCGCCGTGGTCGCTGGTGCGGCCATGGTGCTCGCGGTGCTCTTGGCCCTCGATGTGTTGTTCTCGCTGTTCGACGAGCTCGACGACGTTGGCAAGGGGGATTATGGCTTCGCCACGGCCATTTTGTATCTCGCCCTCACCGTTCCCGAGCGCGTCTATGAGCTCTTCCCGGCGGCGGTCGCGATCGGTGGCGTATTCGGCTTGGGTACCCTGGCCGCCAATGCCGAGCTCACCGTCATGCGCGCCGCCGGCGTATCGACCGCACGCATCGTGTCGATGGTCATGGCGGGCGGCGTCTTGCTCATGGTGGTGATCGTCGTGATCGGCGAGGTGATTGCGCCGACGGCGCAGCAGCGCGCCGAGAGACTACGAGGGGCTGCCATCGCGGGCGAGAGCCAGATGCGTGGCGGCGGCGGCTTTTGGGTGCGCGATGCCCAGCGCTATATCCATGTTGGGGGCATTCTGCCCGGCGGCACGTTGCGCGATGTCACCGTCTACGAGTTCGACGATCGTCGTCTGCAACGTGCCCTGGTTGCCGAGACGGCCCAGTTCGAGCAGGGAGACTGGCGCGTCCAGAACATCCGATCGACCCGCCTCGAAGGAGACAATCTGCGCACTGAGCGCATCGACTCGGCACGCTGGGAGCGCCTCGTTCGCCCCGAGCTATTCCAGCTGCTCGCGGTCAGCCCGGAGAGTCTGTCGATCTGGCGCCTCGGCCGCTATGTCGACTATTTGCTTGCCAACGAGCTCGACGCAGGGCGCTTCCAGCTGGCGTTCTGGAAGAAGATCGCGACGCCCATGGCTACCTTGGTGATGCTGTTGCTGGCGTTGCCGGTGGTTTTCGGGTCACTGCGCCACGTCGGCGCCGGCCAGCGCATATTCGTGGGCAGCTTGATTGGCGTGAGCTATTACCTGCTGTTCGAATTATCCGCACACATCGGCATCGTCTACGGGCTGCCCGCACCGGCCGCGGCCTTGTTGCCGGCCGGGCTGTTCGCCGTTTTGGGCCTGGTGGGATTGCGCCGCGCCGTCTGAGGGCAGGCATGGTCGCTCAGGGCCGATCAACGATGTACAGGCGCGTCCTCGATAGACGGTCGTGCCAGCCTCGGCTTTGGTGATCGAAGAGGGCCCACCAATAACCCGCGGCAAGCGGGAGCCAGGCGATCAAGGCGACCACGAAGCGCAGCGCTGCATCGCGCCAGCCCAGGACACTGCCATCCGCGCGCATGACCCGGATGCGCCACGCCTTCATCCCCAGTGTCTGCCCCCCGTGGGTCCAAAAGCCGCCAAAAAAGGCGAATGCGACCCCGAACAAGTACAGGGTAAATAGCCAGGAATCCTCGACGGCCCCGCCGTAGAGCACGACAACGGGCGTGGTCGCCGCGAACAGAATGGCAACGAGGATGAAGCTGTCGTAGACGATGGCCGCGAGTCGGCGTAGCAGGCCACAGGGTTTCCTATCGGGCAACTTCGCTCTCCGGTAGAGGGGCAAGACATGGGTCCCGTCCGCGTTCGTCGGCCCCGTAACCACTCCTGCACTCGCTCATCGAGGCGCTTTTCGGGGACACTCGAAGTAGCCTATATGGCAACGAACCCCTTAACAATTGCAAACTTGTGTGGCAGATCTATAATGCAAGGTGCATTGCCACTCACGGGAGTCTTGGACTATGCCCCGAATGAAGGATGATGCGTCGACGGACACCACCGTCGCCGCGGCCATGTCCCCCTCCGATACGCAGTCCGCGTCGGCGAGCGGGGCGGTGTCGAAGAAGAAAGCTGCGAGCAAGAAGAAGGCCGCAAGCAAGAAAACCAGCGCTTCCAAGAAGAAGGCTGCGTCCAAGAAAGCCACGTCCAAGAAGGCGACCGCCAAGAAGGCGACCGCCAAGAAGGCCGGGGCCAAGAAGACGGCTGCAAAGAAGACCGCGGCCAAGAAGACCGCGGCCAAGAAGGCCGCCGCCAAGAAGCGGGCTGCGACCAAGAAGAAGGCCGCGGCCAAGAAGAAGGCAGCTGCCTCCGCCATGACCGACCGGTTGCGCGAGCAGGTTGCCGAGCTCAAGGGCCAGCTCAAGGAGACCTCGGAAGAGCTCAAGTCCGCCCTCAAGCGCGAGAATGCCTTGCGCAAGCTTAGCGATAAGCGCGACAAGGCCATGGCGCAGGCCGCGCGCAAGACCGAGCGTGAGGAGCTCGCCAAGATCGACAAGATGGCGGCGAGCAAGAAGCGGGCCTCGAAGAAGAAGGCGGCGGCCAAGAAGGCAGCTTCCAAGAAGAAGGCAGCGGCCAAGAAAACGGCAGCCAGCAAGAAGAAGGCGGCCAGTAAGAAGAAAGCCGGCGCCAGCCGGTGACCGAGGCGTTCGCCTCGCATCGCTCGTAAGAGGGGCGCCCCGAGTGTGGGGCGCCCCTTTTTTGAATTCGCCTGACGCCCCGGGTGTAGCGCGCTGCGGGCCGCTGAGCGAGTGCACGAGCCTTGCTCCGCTTGCGCGTAGCCGATCGCACCGCCGCAGTGCGAGCGGGGCGCGCGAGCCACTGGGATTGGCGGATACGCTATGCCCGCAGTGTTGCCGGTTTGATCGATCGGGTCGGGGCAATCGCCGAAGATGACGCCGGCTCACCCCGGCCACGCGACAAGAAGACGTGGGGCATCGGAGGTGCGATGACACGGCGGACGGAGGCGAGCGATCAAGCGGTGATCGAGGCGTTCCTCGACGGGCTTTGGCTCGAACGAGGCCTCCAGCCGAACACATTGCAAGCCTATGGGGCCGACCTGCGGGCGTTCGCGCATTGGCTCGGCGAGCGCGACAGCGACCTGTTGCGGGCGAGTCGAGCGGATCTGCAGAGCTATCTCGCGGAGCGCGTTGGCCGCGGTCACAGCAATCGCAGCATCCAGCGATTGCTGTCCACTCTCAAGGGCTTCTATCGCTACCAGGTCCGCACTGGGCGCCTGGCGGAGGATCCGAGCGCGACCATCGACACCCCCAGAACGGGCCGGCGTCTGCCCCATACATTGTCCGAGGCCGAGGTCGAGAAGCTGATCGCGGCACCCGATTCGGCTACGCCACGTGGCCTGCGTGACCGCGCCATGCTCGAGACGCTCTATGGCTGCGGGCTGCGTGTGAGCGAGTTGGTGGGGTTGCAAACCGATGCCCTCAATCGGGCCCACGGCGTGGTCCGGCTACAAGGCAAGGGGGGACGCGAACGGCTTGTGCCCGTCGGTGAGCAGGCGCTGGACTGGATCGGGGCGTACCTCCATACCGCCCGGCCCGAGCTGCTGCGCGGACGCGGCGATAGCAACGCTGTGTTCGTCACGGAACGGGGCGGTCCGATGACGCGGCAAGCCTTCTGGTATAGTGTGAAGCGTTATGCCCGTGAGGTCGGTATCGAGCGGCCACTGTCGCCACACACGCTGCGGCACGCGTTCGCGACCCACTTGCTCAATCACGGCGCGGATCTGCGCGCGGTGCAGATGTTGCTCGGGCATAGCGACCTATCCACCACACAAATCTACACCCACATTGCCCAGGCACGGTTGCACAGCCTGCATGCGCAGCATCACCCGCGCGGATGAGTCAGCCCGAGCGCGCAGCCGTACCGGCGAGCGGATACAGCCGATGAAGCGAATGAAGAGGCGGTTGCAAGACGCAGTGGTCGGGGGCGTCCTCGCCATGCTCGTGCCCGCGGCTGCCGTAGCCGCCGATGGCGAATCGCAAAACGGCGCAGCGGCGCTGCGCAGCTATCTCGAGCAGCAGTATCCCGGCTTCGAGCCGGACTCGATCGAGCCCACGCCGCTGGATGGTGTCTACGAGGTCGTCTCCGGGACGGATGTGATGTACATCTCCGCGGACGGACGCTATCTCTTGCGCGGTTCGTTGATCGATCTGCAGGGCGACCGCAACCTGACGCAGCGCCGACGCGGCGATCTGGTGCGCGACAAGATCGCGGCGGTGGGCGAAGACAGCATGCTGGTCTATCCACCGGTGCAAGGGGAGGCGCAATACCGGATCACGGTATTCACCGACACGACGTGCCCTTACTGCCAGCGGCTGCACGCGGATTTACTGGATCTGCGCCAGGAGTATCCCCTCGAGATCCGCTATCTCATGTTCCCGCGCGGCGGCCTGGAGTCGAAGGGCGCGCGCGAGCTACGCAGCGTGTGGTGTAGCGACGATCCGCAGGCGGCTTTGACCGCGGCCAAGGGCGATGGTGCGTTCCAGCCCGACGAGGCCGCGTGCGATGCCCCTGTAAAGGAGCACTACGAGCTTGGCCGCGAGGTCGGCGTCGACGGGACACCCTTCCTGATCATGGGCGAGGACGGCCCCGTCGTATCGGGTTACCGGCCCAAGAGCAAGCTCAAGTCGATGTTGGGTATCGAATCGGCCGAGGGCGCGAGTGCGGGCGGCTAACCCGTCTGTCGCCTCGCCTCGTAGCCGGCCCGGCGGCGCCGCGGATGGTGGCTGGCGCGTTGCATCGCGCGCATGGGCGATCCGGGAGGCGACCACCGCGGACGCCGGCGCCATCGCCGTTTGCATCGGTGCCCTGGCCGAGGAGCTGGTCGCCGCCAAGGGCGAGGGCCCGCTGGGGCTCGAGCATGGACCCACGGCCCAGCGCATCGCTTGCCACTTGCGCAGTGCCTCGTATCGGGCCTACCTCGCGTGGCGGGGTGGGGCCGTGATCGGCGTCATCACCCTGACGACGGATGCCACCCGGCCCGCACGCGGGTGCTACGCCTGGATTGAGGAGTGTTTCGTGGCGCCCGAGTGGCGCGGCCGGGGTGTCGGCACCGCGCTCGTCGACGCGGCGCGGGTCGCGGCGCGCGCGGATTGCTGCAACCGCCTCGAGGTTACCTGTCCCTCGTCGAGCGCTTTCGCTGCCACCCGGCGTTTCTATGAGCGCGAGGGCTTTCATGTCGCCGGCGCGCGCACGCTCGCGCTCGCCCTGTAGCGCCGCCATTGTTCACAGATTCTGTGGATAACCGTGTGGACCAAAGCCGCTCGAGCGGCGCGATCGCCCGCCTCGGCGGCGGATGGTTATCGTTTGGTCACCTGGAGCGGGCTTGTTTTGATGACGCGATGCCGCTACGCCCAACGCACGCGTATGGAATCGCCCCCGCTCGCGCGGGCCACGCCGTGGGCTTTGCGGTGTCGCCGCCGCATTGTGCTGCCCCGGCTTGTGCGGGCCATCGTTCGGAGAGCCACTAACCCATGACGAGTGCACGCTACAATGCCGCAGCCATCGAGGTCTTGTCGGGCCTGGAGCCGGTTCGCAAGAGGCCCGGGATGTACACCGACACCACCCGGCCCAACCACCTCGCTCAGGAGGTCATCGACAACGCCGTGGACGAGGCCCTGGCCGGCTATGCCGGTCGCGTCGAGGTCACGCTCAAGACCGACGGCTCCCTCGAGGTGGTCGACGACGGCCGCGGTATGCCGGTCGATCCGCATCCGCAGCTCGAGAAACCGGGTGTCGAGGTCATCCTCACCACGCTGCACTCCGGCGGCAAGTTCTCCGAAGGGCATTACCGTTTCTCGGGCGGGCTGCACGGCGTGGGCGTGGCCGTGGTCAACGGGCTGTCGCGCCACCTGGACGTCACGGTCTGGCGCGATGGCCGCCAGTACGAGATGCGTTTCGCCGGCGGTGAGGTCGAGCAAGCCCTCACCGATGTCGCCAAGGTCGGCAAGCGCCGCACGGGCACGCGCCTGCGTTTCCTTCCCGACGCGCAGTATTTCGACAGCGTGAAGTTCTCGCGCCAGCACCTGCGCCGCCTGCTCCGGGCCAAGGCCGTTCTCTGCGCGGGCCTCAACGTGGTCTGGACCGATGAGAGCTCGGGCGAGAGCGAGCACTGGCGCTTCGACGACGGTATGCCCGATTACCTCATTCACGGCGTCGGCGATGGGCCGACGCTCCCGGACAAGCCCTTCACCGGCCACATGACGGGCGACCAGGAGGCCGCCGACTGGGCCATCGTCTGGCTGCCCGAAGGCGGCGAGGGTTTTGGTGAGAGCTATGTGAACCTGGTGCCCACCACGCAGGGCGGCGCGCACGTGTCCGGTATGCGCCAGGGCCTGACCGAGGCCTTGCGCGAATTCGCGGAGCGTCGCGGGCTGTTGCCGCGCGGGCTCAAGATCACCGCCGACGACGTCGCCGAGACCGCCAGCTTCGTGCTGTCGGTCAAGCTCGCCGATCCGCAGTTCGCGGGCCAGACCAAGGAGAAACTGGCCTCGCGCTCGTGCCAGGCATTCGTCTCGGGCGTGGTCTCGGACCACTTCGCTCAGTGGCTGAATCGCCATCCGCAAACGGGCGATCAGATCGCCCAACTGGCGGTGAGCGCTGCTCAGAGCCGGCAACAGAAATCGCGCAAGGTCCAGCGCAAGAAGGCGGCCAGCGGGCCCGCACTGCCGGGCAAGCTCGCCGACTGCACCAGTCAGGACGTCTCACGCACCGAGCTCTTTCTGGTCGAGGGCGATTCCGCCGGCGGCTCCGCCAAGCAGGCGCGCGAGCGCGAGTTCCAAGCCGTGATGCCGCTGCGCGGCAAGATCATGAACACCTGGGACGTCAAACCCGACGAGGTGCTCGGCAGCCAGGAGGTCCACGACATCACGGTCGCGCTCGGGGTCGAGCCGGGTAATGCCGATCTCGGCAAGCTGCGCTACAACAAGCTCTGCCTGCTTGCCGACGCCGACTCCGACGGCGCCCATATCGCCACGCTGCTGTGTGCCCTGCTGGTGCGCCACTTCAAGCCGCTGGTCGCCGCGGGCCATGTCTACGTGGCGATGCCGCCGCTGTATCGTATCGATGTCGGCAAGAATATCTACTACGCCATCGACGACGCCGAGAAGGACGGCGTCCTCGAGCGCGTCGCCGCCGAGGGCCAAAAGGCCAAACCCCAGGTCACGCGCTTCAAGGGCCTGGGCGAGATGGATCCGCTCCAGCTGCGCGAGACCACCATGGCCCCGGACACCCGCCGCCTCGTCCAGCTCACCCTCGATGACGGCGACGATACCCACAAGACCCTGGACATGATGCTCGCCAAGAAACGGGTTTCCGACCGGCGCAAGTGGCTCGAGGAGCGGGGCAACCTCGCCGAGATCCTCGGCTAGATCAGAACCACTAATAAGCACGAATGCATGGGCTTGAGGGCGTCCCACGTCCCCATCCAGAGAACGATGTAACAACGGGTTATAGGGGAAACGGAGTCCGCCCGTTTCATCGGTTTGGATAAGGGGGTGGGCTCTGCAACGAAGGCAAGCGCATGGAGAGCCGTTGTGGAAGATGGAACGCTACAGGGAGTAATGGGGTACGAGACGAAACGGGTCGTCGGCTGTGCCATGGAGGTGCTCAACCACCTTGGGCATGGTTTGTTGGCAAAGCCTCATGAGAATGCGCTCGCGGTGGAGCTCGCCTACCGGGGTATACTGTAGCGGTAACAGCCTCGCTATGAGGTGATGTATCGACAATATGCGGTCGCTGAATTTGTTCCGGGTCTGGTGGTATCTGATGGTGTGGTCGTCGATGCCAAGGTGGTAAAAAGTCTGGACGATAGCGCCTATGGACGGATGGTGCATTATTTGCGGGTGATTGGGTTGCGAGTCGGGTTGCTGCTCAATTTCCGGCGAGCGCGCTTAGCGTGGAAGCGAGTTGTCCCATGAACGATTGGTGCCTATTCGTGTTCATTCGTGGTTCAATCAGGGCCGAGCAATGGCAGTAGACCTGAGTCAATATCTCGTCGTCGGCGTCTCATCGCGGGCGCTTTTCGATCTTACGGAGGAGGATCGGATCTTCCGCGAGCAGGGCCTGGAGGCCTACCGCCAGTATCAGCTAGACCATGAAGGCGAAGTCCTTGCGCCGGGCACGGGTTTCCCGTTGATCAAGGCCTTGCTGCGCCTCAACGATCTCGAGCCGGGGCGTCGGCGCGTCGAGGTCGTGATCATGTCGCGCAACTCGTCCGAGACCAGCCTGCGCATCTTCAACTCGATCAGCCACTACGGCCTGGACATCACCCGTGCCGCGCTCACCGGTGGCAATCCGCTGGCCGCCTATCTCGACGCGTTCGACGTCGATTTGTTCCTGTCGCAGGATCCGGCCGATGTCGAACGCGGTATCGCCAGCGGGGTGGCATCGGCGCTGCTCTACGATGTCCCGGCCGAGCCCTATGAGGACATCGCCGAGATCCGGATCGCCTTCGATGGTGACTCCGTTCTGTTCTCCGACGAGGCCGACCGGGTCTATCGCGAGCACGGCCTGGAGGCGTTCCAGGCCCACGAGATGGAGCACGCGCGCCGGCCGCTGCCGGAGGGGCCCTTCGCCAAGCTGCTGAAGTCGCTGGCCGACGTGCGCGCGAGCGCCGACCCCAACAGCCCGAGCATCCGCACCGCATTGGTGACGGCGCGCAATAGCCCGGCGCACGAGCGCGTGATCCGCACCCTCATGGAGTGGGGCGTGTCGATCGACGAGACCTTCTTCCTGGGCGGCATGGCCAAGGCCAACGTCCTGCGCGCCTTCCGTCCGCACATGTACTTCGATGATCAGCCGCGCCACTGCGACGACGCCGCCGGCGGGGTCCCGACCGGGCGTGTACCCGCAATCGGCGACGGCGCAGACAGCGGCCGTGATGGCTGAACCGCGTCAGCGCAGGATTTTGACGAGCTGACCCGCCCGCGGCTCGCCGTTCGGGAAATCGCCATTGAGTAGCCGCAACTGCTCGACGGGGTCGTCGACGCTCGGCGGTGCCCGGCGTGCCAGCTCGGCGTAGGTCTGGCCCGATTCGGCTTCCACGACATCGATCCGGGGGGGCTTCGCCCGGCGTCGTTGCTCAGCGTCGAGATCGTCAAGGGTCGCGACGATCTCGAGGAAGTCCCGATCGAAGCCCTCGAAGGCCTCGGGCCGGCGTGTGAGCCCGACGAAATACCAGGCCTGATCGTTCTTGCGCACCATGACATGGCGCACCGGGCGTACCCCGTCGCGGGTGCGCTGATCGCGCACCAGCGTATAGCCAGAGAAGCGCCCGCGCTCGAGGCGGCGCCCGCCTTCGGCATCGCCGATGCGCTTCGCGAGCAACGCGCGCGCCGAGGCGTCGCCGTCGAGCCGGCGCACACGCGCTTCGAGGCGCGCGTCGTCGTCGGGTGAGTGGAAGATCAAGCGGTCCGGGCGGTTCGTGATGGTCCAGTCCTTCGGTGCCTCGAGCGCGGCGTCGAGCGGGGCATGCAGAAAGACACGGTCGATGACGACGCCGCCGTCGGCGCTGCTGGCGAACGGCAGGCCGTCGATACGCTGCAGGTAGGCCGCGCGACCGGGCGGGCGGGGATTGGCGGCCTCGTACTGGCGCGCGGCGCGGATCACTTCCTTGCGGCGCACATCGTTTTCCGGGTGGGTGGCGAACAGGCCGTGATAGCCGCCCGGCTCGCGCCCTTCCTCGGCGGCCTGCCGCTGAGCGAACGCGCGCTGATCGGCGAGCATCTTGATCACGTCCAGCATCGCCTCCGAATCGTAGCCCGCGCGTGCCAGGTACTGCGCCCCGAGGCGATCCGATTGCAGCTCCTGCTCGCGCCCGTAGCCACGGATCGCGGCGAGCTGGGCGACTTCGAAGAGCTGGCGGCCGCCGACGCCCGCGCCCGACTCGGCGAGCAGCACTGCACCCAGGATGTTGGTGGCCGTGGCGGCGGTCTGGCGCTGGACCGCGTGGCGCGCGGTGACGTGGCCGATCTCGTGACCCAGAACGCCGGCGAGCGCCGCCTCCGAGTTGAAATAGCCGAGGATGCCGGTGGTCACGTAGATGTAGCCGCCCGGCAGGGCGAAGGCATTGACCTGCGGATCCTCCAGGACCGTGAAGGTGTAGTCGATGTCGGAACGGTGACTGACGTCGGCGAGCGCCTGGCCGATATCGGCGACGTAGCGCTGAAGTGCCTCGTCCTCGTAGACGCTCTTTTGCTCGGTGATCTGCTCGTGGAAGCGCTCGCCCAGCTCGAGCTCGCGCTCCTCGGACATGAGCACGACCTCGCGGTCACCGGTCACGGGATTGGTCGCGCAGCCGGCGAGCAGGGCCGTGATGAGCGCGATCGCTGTCGCTAGGAGCCTGTCTGAGAAACTTGCGCCGTAGCGAGCGCGTGGCACGGTGGGCAGATGCTGCTCGGCGCATCCCTGCGCCTCGCCCTCACGGGCCTGGCCTTCGGCCAGTCCCCATCCGCTCCCGGCGGATGGGTGGCGATTGTGAGACGAGCATGGTGGTTGCCATGTGAGTTGAGCAATCGCCAAAAGATGCCGCTGTGGGACGCGCGCAGTAGGTGCCGGGTTTCTCAGACAGGCTCCTAGGCAAGGGGGCGGGAAGTGCACCGGGGTCATGGGGTCATTTGACCAGCAAGGGGGATGTGAGTTGAGCCGCGTATGTTAGCAGCGCCCGGACCCCCATGGGGCCTGGGTGCCTCACGACCGCGTCCGCGCCCGCCAGGGGGGGCGCGGCGATTCGCGGCTCACGGGCTCTTTCGGTACCCTTCGGCGGATCGGATCAGCCGACGCCCAAACCGAGCATCCATGAGCGACGATATCAACGACGACCTCTTCGACGCCCGCGCCGAGCGCCAGCCGGTGTCGCAGTTCGCCGAGAAGGCGTACCTCGACTACTCGATGTACGTCATCCTCGATCGGGCGCTGCCGCACATAGCCGACGGACTCAAGCCGGTCCAGCGGCGCATCATCTACGCCATGTCCGAGCTGGGGCTGTCGTCCAACGCCAAGCACAAGAAGTCCGCGCGCACGGTCGGCGATGTCCTCGGCAAATACCACCCGCACGGCGACGCGGCGTGCTACGAGGCCATGGTGCTCATGGCCCAGCCGTTCACCTACCGCTATCCGCTGGTCGACGGGCAGGGCAACTGGGGCTCGCCCGACGACCCCAAGTCGTTCGCGGCCATGCGCTACACCGAGGCGCGCCTGTCCGCGTTCTCGGGCGTCCTGCTCGACGAGCTCGCCCAGGGCACGGTCGAGTGGCAGGACAATTTCGACGGCGCCCTGCGCGAGCCCGTGCTGCTGCCCGCACAGGCCCCGCACGTCCTGCTCAACGGGACCACGGGGATCGCGGTGGGCATGGCGACCGATGTGCCGCCGCACAACCTGCAAGAGGTGGTCAACGCCTGCGTCATGCTTCTGGACAAGCCCTCGACCAAGGTCGACGCGCTCGTCGAGGCGCTGCCGGGCCCGGACTACCCCACCGCCGCCGAGATCATCACGCCTCGGGCCGAGCTGACCCGGATCTATGCCACCGGCGGCGGCCAGCTCCGGGCGCGGGCGCGCTGGGAGCGCGAGGGCAACGAGATCGTCGTCACCGCGCTGCCCTACCACGTCTCGGGCAGCCGCGTGCTCGCCCAGATCGCCGAGCAGATGCAGGCGAAGAAGCTCCCCATGGTCGACGACCTGCGCGACGAGTCCGACCACGAGAATCCGGTGCGCCTGGTCATCAGCCCGCGCTCGAGCCGCGTCGACGTCCAGCAACTGATGGACCATCTGTTCGCTACGACCGAGCTCGAGCGCAGCTACCGGGTCAACATGAATCTCATCGGCACGGACGGCCGCCCGGGTGTTCGCAATCTGCGCGATCTGCTCAGGGAATGGCTGGACTGGCGTACCGAGACCACGCGCAATCGCCTGCAATGGCGCCTCGAGAAGGTCGATGACCGCCTGCACGTGCTCGAGGGGCTGCTCACGGCCTATCTCAA
>CAYUKN010000013.1:7725-33771 GCA_964445325.1 uncultured Ectothiorhodospiraceae bacterium | reverse complement strand
GCGTGCTGGCGGGGCCCTTCGTGTGCGTGGCAAGGGCGAGGCAGGCGAGCGGCGCTCCCGAGTGCTCGGCCGTCGGCGTCGGTTTGTCGCTTGTGCGCGAGTGCGCGTATCAGGGTGGGTGGTGCGGCCCGGCCCGCCGAGGGCTGCGCGCGGATCAGCGCGTACGGTAGGTGATGCGCCCCTTCGACAGGTCATACGGGGTCAGCTGGACGGTGACGCGGTCGCCGGTGAGGATGCGGATGTAGTGCTTGCGCATCTTGCCGGAGATGTGTGCGGTCACGACGTGGCCGTTGTCCAGTTCGACTCGGAACATCGTGTTGGGCAGGGTATCGATGACCGTGCCTTCCATCTCGATGTGATCTTCTTTCGCCATCGGATCTCCACGTTCGGTTTCGGTGCGCACGCGCGGGCTCGCCCGCGCGGAGCGCGCTCATTATGGATGAAACGATTGTAATCGCAAGGGTTGACGCGAGCGGTGGGCGATCGGGTTCACTCGCCGCGCTCGAGCGAGGCCTCGACCTCGGCGGTCAACCGTTTCATCGCGATGAGGCTGTCCGGATTCAATGAGATCGACGTAATGCCGGCCTTGACCAGGTGCTGCGTGATCTCGGGGAAATCGGAGGGCGCCTGGCCGCAGATGCCGACGTAGCACTCGCGGCGGAGGCAGCTCTCGATGGCCCGGTCGAACAACGCCATCACAGCCGGATCGCGCTCGTCGGTCTCGGCGAGGGCGGCGGAATCGCGGTCGATCCCGAGGGTGAGCTGGGCGAGGTCGTTCGAGCCGATCGAGAAGCCGTCGAAGTGGGCCAGAAAGTCATCGGCCCGCAGCGCGTTGGTGGGCAGCTCGCACATCAAGTAGATGGCGAGACCGTCGCGGCCGCGCTCGAGGCCGTGGCGCTCGAGCGCGTCGAGGACCTTGCGGCCCTCCTCGGGGGTGCGCACGAACGGCACCATGAGCTTGACGTTGTCGAGGCCCATGGTCTCGCGCACCTTCGCCAGGGCAGCGCATTCGAGCGCAAAAGCCTCGGTGAAGTCCGGGTGGTAGTAGCGCGAGGCACCACGCAGCCCCAGCATCGGGTTCTCTTCCTTGGGCTCGAAGCGCGTGCCACCGATCAGTGAGGCGTACTCGTTCGATTTGAAGTCGGACAGGCGCACGACGACGGGCCGCGGATGGAAGGCGGCGGCGATCGTGCCGACGCCCTCGGCGATGCGATCGATGAAGAACGCTCGGGGATCGGCGTAGCCGGCCGTGATCCGGTCGATGCTGCGCTGGGTCTCGGCGTCGACGTGGTCGTACTCGAGCAGAGCGCGTGGGTGGATGCCGATCATGTTATTGATGATGAACTCGAGGCGCGCCAGGCCCACGCCGTCGGCCGGCAGGAACGAGGCCTCGAATGCACCCTGCGGATTGCCCACGTTGATCATGAGCTGGGTGCGAGTCGGCGCGAGATCGCTGGCGTCCAGGCGCTCGCTGTGGAATGACAGGCGATCGGCGTAGACATAACCCTGGTCACCCTCGGCGCAAGAGATCGTCACATCGCTGCCTTCCCGGAGCACCTCGGTGGCCTCGCCGCAGCCGACAATCGCGGGGATGCCCAGTTCGCGCGCGATGATGGCGGCGTGGCAGGTGCGCCCGCCGCGGTTGGTCACGATCGCCGAGGCCCGCTTCATGACGGGCTCCCAGTCGGGATCGGTGATGTCGGTGACCAGGACTTCGCCATCCGCGAGGTCGTGCATGTGGGTCGCATCGAGGATGATGCGTGCGGGGCCAGCGGCGATGCGCCGGCCGACGCTCTTGCCCTGGGTGAGCACCTTGCCGGGCTCGTCGAGGCGGAAGGTCTCCTGGAAATGGACGTCGGAGACATTGGATTGCACGGTCTCGGGCCGCGCCTGGACCACGAAGAGTTCGCCGTTCTCGCCGTCCTTGGCCCACTCGATGTCCATGGGCACGCTGTGGCCGCGCTTGTTCGAGTAGTGCTGCTCGATGCGCGTCGCATAGCGCGCCAGAGTGAGCACCTCCGCGTCGTCGATCGAGAAGACATCCTGGTCGGCCGGTTTCACGGCGACGTTGCGGGTCGATTGACCGCGGACGTTCTCCGCGGCATAGATCATCTTCTGCTCCTTGCTGCCGATGCTGCGCTGCAGGATCGGGGCAAAGCCGGCCTCGAGCTTTGGCTTGTGCACGTAGAACTCGTCCGGATTGACGGTCCCCTGCACGACGTTCTCGCCCAGCCCGTAGGCCGAGGTGATGAACACCACGTCGCGGAAGCCGCTCTCGGTATCGAGCGTGAACATAACGCCGGCCGAGGCCAGGTCGGCGCGCACCATTTTCTGGACGGTCACGCCCAGCGCCACGGCCATGTGGTCGTAGCCGTAGTGCTGGCGATAAGCGATGGCCCGGTCGGTGAACAGCGACGAGAACACCCAGCGCACGGTCGTGCTCAAGTGGCGCCGTCCGCGGATATTGAGGTAACTGTCCTGTTGGCCGGCGAA
Organism: uncultured Ectothiorhodospiraceae bacterium; assembly: GCA_964445325.1. Taxonomy (GTDB): domain Bacteria; phylum Pseudomonadota; class Gammaproteobacteria; order XJ16; family Halofilaceae; genus Halofilum. The sequence goes on along the minus strand of CAYUKN010000013.1, from coordinate 31,278 downwards.
CGAGGCCTCGGGCAAGTCCTCCGCGGTCGCCGAGCTGCGCACGGCGACGTCGGGGTTGTGGCCATACTCCTCGCTGAGTTCTTGGTAGGCGCCGATAATGGCGTCATTGAGGTCCTTCGGCATCTCGCCGTGAACGATGCCGGCCCGGATGATGCCGCCAACGTCGCACAGGCGGCGGGTGTCGTTGGGATCGAGGTCGGCGAGCAGGCGCGTGATCTCGTCGCGTAGCCCGTTGTGCTCGAGATAGTAGCGATAGGCCTCGGCGGTCACCGCGAAGCCGTTGGGCACCTGCACGCCCAGCTGGCCAAGCTCGCGATACATCTCCCCGAGCGAGGCGCTCTTGCCCCCGACCGAGGCGACGTCCTCGTAGCTGATGTCCGCGAAACGCTTGATGTAGGACATGGAGACTCCTGGAGACGGTAGGGCGCGCCAGCGCCGCGATCCAAAAGCAGCTGCACGAGCGTAACACCGCGCGCGTGCGCTGTGCGCACGGCGCGACACCGGCCCGACGACGGTCCGCCCGGGCGTTGATGTGCCCGGGGCGTTTGGCGGTCACCAGCGCCGCCCTGTATGCTTTGACGCCCACCGACGACGGCGGCAACCGAGACGATGCAGCAGATCCGTAGCCACCCCCGGGGGCTGGCACCCGCCGCACAGCGCACGCTGCCGGGCCTGATGGCGCTGTACGAGGAGAACTACATCCGGCTGCGCAACCTCATCCCGCGGCCCGAGGCGGTCGGTGGTCACGCCGTGTCGCGGGTCGAGGGCTGCATCAATCTGTACGTCGAGATCGTCGAGCTGGCCCCCTACACGACTACCTTGCGTTTGACCTACTTGTTCGACGACGGCGCGGGCCAGCGCCGCGAGCCCGATCTGTTCGTGCGGGTACAGCACGATGCACGCACCGCCGAGGCCATGGAGGCGCACATGCCGCGGGGGCGCTACCGCTTCGACGCGCGGCGCACCCTGCAGCGCTCATGGGAGCGCAACCGCTTCCTGCACAAGTGGCTGGGCTACTGCCTGCGCCGGGGCCACCACTTCCCCGCAAGCGAGCGCACCGCGTCCCCGGCGCGCGCCGGCTGTTTGTAACGCGTTGGGCGGAAATCCCGCACCGCGCGCTCGAGGTCACGCACCAGCTGGTCGCGGTGGCGTGGCTGCTGATAGCGCCACCCGGTGTACAAACGGGCGATGGGCGTGAACGCCGCCGCCAGATCGGGGCGCTCGCGCCGTACGCGCTCGCTCAACGTACGCGGTCCCTCGTTGGCGTGCACCGCCACACCGGCGCGGCGCAGCCGCCGCAGCGCTCGCTGCCAGGCGCGTTGAGCGGGCTCGACCGGGGCCGTCGGGCGCTGGGCGAACAGCCACACCGCGGCGAGCACCAGGGCCGCCGCGAGCACCGCCATGACACCGAGGGCATAGGTGCCCCAGCCGGCCAGCCCGATGTGGCGCAGCAAACGCCGCTGGACGTCCGGGCCGTAGCCGAGCACGAAGCGGTTCCAGCCGTAGTTGACCGAATCCCACAGCAGCGCGGCCGAGCGCAGCCAACCGTCGCCGCCGCCGGATAGCTCCGGCAGGCGCTCGCTCGCGCCGGCGACCGAGGCGACGCCGTCCTCGATGCGCTCGCGCGAGACCTGCGCGGTGGGGTCGATACGGACCCAGCCCCGATCGGCCAGCCACACCTCCGTCCAGGCATGCGCGTCGGACTGGCGCACGATCATGTAATCGCCCGTGTCATTGGTCTCGCCTCCCTGGTAGCCGGTCACGACCCGGGTAGGCACGCCGGCCGCGCGCATGAGCACGGCGAAGGCGGAGGCATAGTGCTCGCAAAAGCCGCGGCGGGTGTCGAACAGGAGCTCGTCGACCGGGCGTGCGCCCAGGCCGGGTGGCGACAAGGTGTAAGCGAAGTCGTTGTCGGCGAAATAGGACAGGGCACGATCGACGATCTCGCGAGCGCCGCTCGCCTCCTGGCGCCACTTTTGAGCCAGAGAGCGCGCCTGCGGCGCCGCCCCCTGGGGTAGCTGGAGGGCGCGTTGGCGCCGCGTGTCGCTCAAGTCGGCATCGAGGCGGTACGCGAACGCGGAGCGAATGCGGTATTGGCGCACCGAAGTGACCTCGTCCTCGGCGAGCAGATTGGCGCCGGCGGCGACACCATCGACCTCGCTGCGGGCAGGCAAGGGCATGTCGAGCCCGAAGACCCAGCGCTGGTTGTGGGGCTCGAGCTGGACGGTGTAGGCGGTGGTCTCGCCCGTGACCTCGAGCCGGGGCGGCGTATCCAGGATGGGCTCGCCTCGGGACCAGGTGCGGCCGTCGTACTGCCAGAAAACGGGGCCCCGCCAGTACCGCTGCGGCTTGGGCGGTGGCTTGTCCTCGAACTCGACCCGGAAGGCGACCGCCGAGGACTCGGTGAGTTGGGTGATCCCGCCCGGCGCCATGCTCTGCGACAGGCCCGTGACCCCGCTGGTGTCATCGCCGCCCAATGCCCAAATCGGGCTGTCGATCCGCGGAAACAGCAGGAACAACACCACCATGACGGGTAGGGCCTCGGCGAGCAGTCCCAGCGATCGGCGTGCGCGCGAGCGCGCATCGGGGCCCTGGGGCGCTGCCAGCAGCGTCAGCGCATAGGTGGTGACCGCGATCGAGGTCAGCACGTAGGCAGCCATCCCGATCGACTGGGTCGCCAGGAAGACATAGGTCGCCTGGAAGTACGCGAGGCAGGCTAGCAGGCCGGCGTCGCGCTCGTTTGCGCTCTCCAGCACTTTGAGCGCGGTCATCGCCGCCAGGAGGGAACCGCCGGCGACCGTACCGGCGATGCTGTGGAATCGCACCAGGATGGCGGCGAAGGTCACCAGGACCAGCGGGATGAGCAGCTTGCGGCTCAAGGGGCGCTGCAGCGCCAAGCGCAAGGCGACGGCAGCGGGTACCAGCGCGACCGCCCAAAGGGGCAGATGCCCCAGGTGCGCCGCGGTCGCGACCACCAGCGCCGCGCCGAGCGCGCGCCAGGTGGGCGTAGGTACCGGTGCGGCGCTCATGCGGCCGCCGGCTCAGAGGTGGCGAGCGCCTCCAGGCATCGGCGCTCGTGCTCGGGCCCGCGCTCGGGACCGATCCGGACGTCGGGTAGGGTCAGGCCGAATGGCCGGGCGGTGTCACGCAGGCTGAGGATCCAGTGGCACAGTTGCTCGTAGCGCGCCTCGGGCGCAAGCGGATGCAGCGCGCGCCAGTCGAGCCAGATCTCGCCCGGGGGCTCGGTCTCGAACGCCTTGACCTGGAGCTCGTCGGTACGCGCCAGCGTCTTCCAATCGATGCGCCGAGGTGGGTCCCCGCGGCGGTAGGCGCGCAGCCCGGCGAAATCCTCGTCGCCTGCGGCAGGGCGCGCCCGGCTGCGCGCGTCACCGCGACCGCCCATCGGCATCGTGTGTCCGTGATCCACGGGTCGCGGGAATACCAAGATCTCGACCCGCGGCCAGACCCAGGACCAGACGCGGAACAGCGCCAGCGGCCAGCGCGTGGTGACCGCCAGCCGGGGCGGCCGCAGCCGCCCGCGCTCCGCCGTCGCCAACTCGAGCTCGGTGCTTGCGGGGGCATCGGGGTGGGCATGGAGGCCCCGGCATGCGCACCGTCCACCGGTGAGCGTGAGCCCCCAGCGTGGCCGCTCACCGGCCTCGATTGTGGCGTGCAGGTGCGCCCCATCGCCGGCGAACACGGGGGCGCCCGGCGCGAACACCAGTGTGGCGCCTTCCAGGTTGCGGTAGGTGTGGAGCATGCCGAGCGTCCCCGCGCCGGCCAGGAGGAAGGTGACGGCGAAACCGAGGCTCGTGCCGTAATTGAGTGAGCCCAGCAGCAGCACCGCCAGGGTGATACCGAAGGTATAGCCCGTGCCCGTCGGCAGGATGAACAAACGCCGCCGGTGGAGCTGGATGCGCGGCGATTCCGGCGGGATGCGGCGATCGAGCCACCGTTCGGTGAGCCGGCGCCACTCGCGCCGGACGGTATCGGCCCCGGGTAGGCGTAGGCGCATCGGGCTACTCGATGGGGACGGCCTCGGCGAGTATGCGGCCGGGGGCGGCCGCTTGCGATCGCTCGATCAACTGCAAGCGGTGATCGACCACGGGGCCGAGCACGGTCTGCACGTCCTCGGGCACGACATAGGCGCGCCCCGCCAGCAGCGCCCACGCACGGGCCGCGCGCAGCAGGGCACCGCCGGCGCGGGGCGACAGCCCGCCGACGAATCGGTCGCCCCGTCGCGAGGCCGCGAGCAGGCGCTGGATGTAATCGAGGATGGCGTCGGCAGCATGGATGCCCGCGACCCGGGACTGCAGGGCGACGATCTCGCCGGGCGAGCTCACCGGCTCCAGCTCGCGCGCGAGGGCGCGCCGATCCGTGCCGGCGAGCAGGGCCCGCTCGGCGTCGGCATCGGGATAGCCCAACGAGATGCGCATCAGGAAGCGATCTAGCTGCGACTCGGGCAGGGCGAAGGTGCCGGCTTGCTCGCGCGGGTTCTGTGTCGCGATGACGAAAAACGGCCGCGCCAGGGCACGCGTCTCCCCCTCCAGCGTGACCTGCTCCTCCTCCATCGCCTCGAGCAATGCGCTCTGGGTCTTGGGGGGTGCCCGGTTGATCTCGTCGGCTAGCACGACCTGCGTGAATACGGGGCCGGGGTGGAAGTGGAATCCGCCCGAGTTACGATCGAAAATGGATGTGCCCAGGACATCCGCCGGTAACAGGTCGCTGGTGAACTGCACCCGGCGGTAGTCGAGTCCCAGGCTGCGCGCGAGGGCGTGCGCGAGCATGGTCTTGCCGACACCCGGGATGTCCTCGATGAGCAAATGGCCGTGCGCGAGCAGGCAGGTCAGCGCCAGCCGGATCTCGGTGTCCTTGCCTACGATGATGCTGGAGACGGCGGTGACCGCCTGTTCCAATCGTGCCTGCCAGTCCGCAGGCATCCGCTCGGGTGTCGCGCTCATGGCGGTTGCTCGTCACCGTCGGGTGATACGGTTGGGTGGGCCGTGGCCCCGCGGAGGCGGTGCCGGCGCGGCACGGATCGGCGCGGCGTCCGCCGTATCGGGGGGCCGATACGTGATTGAAGCACGAGCGTGCGCGCGTGGAAAGGCGCCCTGGTCCGCCCACGGGCCCTCGTCCGGCCTCGAATTTGCTCTACAATGACTAGTTGCCCGGCAATGGGGAGTGGCCGTTGATGGAACGCCTGCGCATCGCCATCGCATCCCTGCTCGCGCTTGCCCTGATCGCGGCGGCGGCACCGGCCGCGGCCGCACCCAAGCGCGTCGATGTGATCCCAATGGCCGGCGACGACGGCCCCGGCTACATCGAGGCCATGGGCGCCCCGGGCGGCATCCTGCACGTCGCCGATTCCAAACAAGGCCGCGTCTGGGTATTCGGCGACGAGGTCACGCGCTTCGAGCTCGAGTCCGACGGCGGTTTGTTCGGCGGGCCCGAGCCCGCCGGCATTGCGGGGGCCGGCTCGAACCGCTTGGCCGTGGTCGACCGAAGCGCCGCCCATGTGGCATTGCTGCGCCCCGATGGCACGCGGATCACCACATTCGGCGAAGAGGGCAGTGCGGCGGGCGAGCTCAGCTACCCCGCCGGCGTCGCTGTGTCGGCGAACGAGCGCGTCTACGTGGCCGATCGCGACAACGGCCGCATCGCGGTGTTCGGCCCCTCGGGCGTGTTCCTCCATCACATGGGCTCGAGCGAGCTGGAGCGCCCGACGGCGCTCGGGGTCAACGCGGCCGAGCACGTGTTCGTGCTGGACCGCACCGGCGACGGCCGCGTTTACCAATTCGATGCCCGTGGTGGCGTCATCGATCAATGGTCGGCGGAGGCGCTCGCCGGCGACGACGAGCTCGAGCTGAGCGCACTCGCGCTGGGCCCCGACAACGTGTTGTACGTCGCCGACAAGGAGCGCGGTCGGGTGTTCGTGCTCGATCGCGAGCAGGATCGCCTGGTCGCGGGCTTCGGCACGCGCGGCAGCGGCGAGGGGCAATTCGACGAGATCTCGGCGCTGGCCGGGCTAAGCGGTGCGCGGGTCGCGGTCGGCGACAGCGGCAACGCCAAGATTGAGGTGTATCGCGTGGGCGTCGAGGGCGAGGCCGCCGAGCGCGCGTGGCTGCCGTGGGTCGATCGCGCGCAGGACAACGTCTCGCCGTGTCGCCGGGGCCCGCGCGTCGGCGAGGACGCATTCCTGTGTCTGCTGCCCGACGAGGGCGCCGTCGTGCTGCGCAACGCGGCCGGGGAAGATCGCCAGCGCTACACCGCCCCCGAGATGGGGGATTTGCGCACCGCGGTCGCCGACGATCGAACGGTGGCGGTGCTCCACGGCGAACACCTGTCGCTATTCCAGCGCAGTGGCGAGCGGGTGACGACCATCGGTGGCTACGGTGACGGCCAGAGCGAGTTCGAGGAGCCGGTCGATGTCGCGCTGGGCGAGGATCGCGTCTACGTGGTCGACGAGTCGCTCGAGCGTATCCAGGTCTTCAGCCGCGAAGGGGTCTTCCTGCGCGCCATCCGCGACGAGGCGTTCGGCACCAACCATATTGACGACCCGGTGGCCGTGGTCGCCGACGACCAGGGCACTGTCTACATCGCCGACGCGGGTCGCAGCGATGTCGCGGTGTTCAATGGCGACGGCGAGTTCCTGTATCGGCTGCCGGGCCGTGACGGCGAGGCGGGTGTGCGCTTCACCGAGGTGCGCGATCTCGCCATGGACGACGATGGTCAGCTGTACGTGCTCGGGGGGATCGACGGGGCCGAGGCGCGCATCACCGTGTTCAACGGCCCGCGGGTAGTATTCGGATTCGGCTCGGACAGTGGTGGTGCGGGTGCGCTCGATAGCCCGAAGCGCATCACGGTGGGCGCCTGGCCCGGCACCAGCGTGCATGTGGAGGGCGAGGACGGCACGACGACTCTGCGCTATGTCCAGGCACCAGGTCGGGTCACGGGTGTGCGCATTGCCGGTGACCGCGAGCGGGTGCGCTTGCGCTGGTCGCCTGTGGCCGGCTCGTTCGTGACCCACTATCGCGTCTACGCCGCACCCATCGAGGGCGGCGATTTCCTCCAAATCGGCGAATCGAAAGCGCCCGAGGCCGCGTTCGACCGTCGCGATCAACTTGCGCGGCGCTACCGCGTTGTCGCCGTCAGCGGCTTCGATCGCGAGGGGCCGCGCTCGTCGAGCGCGCGCGATCGCTTCGGAATGGCGCTGCGCGCACTCGAGGCGGGCGAGGCCGGGCGGGGCGAGCGCCTGCTGCGCGATCTCTATAGCGAGCGTGGCGACGATCCGGCCGTGATCGAGGCCCTCGGGCGGGCCCTGCTGGCTCAGGGCGCGGCCGGTGAAGCGGCCGAGCTGTTCCAGCGTTTGGTCGAGGTCGCCGCCGACACGGGTGCGGCGCAACGCCTGCGGGTCACGGCCCTGCTCGAAGCCGAGGCCCACGGCGAGGCCTTTGCGGCGGCGCAAACGGCGATAGAGGCGGGCGCGGCCAACGACCAGACCTTGTTGCACTGTGCCGAGGCCGCTTTGGTCCTGCGCGACGCGATCGGTGCGGTCGAGTGCCTGGATCGGCTGCCCGACGACGCCGAGGCCTGGGCCGACGGGGCGTTCCATCTTGCCCGGGCCAGGGTCGCGCTCGGCTTGCCCGACGAGGCCATGACGGCGGTCGAGCGCGGCGTCTCGGCGGCGGGCGGGACACCTCGGGCGCACGCGCGCGCGGCCGCGATCCTGCGTGAGCTGGAGCGCAACGACGCGGCGCTGCGCCACTATCGCCGGGCCGTCGATGGCGGTGTCGACGACGCTGCGGTGTATTTGGGCTACGCCCGCACCGCGCTGGCGCTGGAGCGCTACGACCGGGTCAACAATATCGCGTCGAGATTGGTGAGCACCTCGACGACCGAGCCCGAGGGGCGCTACCTGCGCGGTCTCGTCGCCTACGAGCAGGGCGAGCACAGCCGCGCGCTCGTCGAGCTGCGTCGGGCGACCCGTGCACGCGATGACTTCGTTGAGGCCTGGCTGGCACTGGCCGATACCTACGCGGCGATGGAGCGCCCGGCGGACCGCCGCGATGCGCTGCAGTCCGCCTGGGCCGCCGATGCCCGCTCGTTCGATGCGGCGGTGCGCTACGGGCGGCTGCTGCGTGAGCGCGAGGATTTTGCCGCATCGATCGAGCCGCTGCGCGTGGCCCACGAGCAGCGCCCCGAGGGGGTCGATCTCGCCTTGGATCTCGCCGACAGCCTGCTGCGCGCGGAGCGCTTGCAACGGGCGCGGGACGTGGCCGAGCAGGCCATCAAGCGCGCCAGCGAGACGGCGACGCGAAACGATGCGCGGGTGCTGCTGGCCGAGGTCAACCGCCGGTTGGGGCGCACGGCGCGCGCGACCGAGCTCGTGCAAACGGTGATGGAGAGCCGGCCCGACGACGCCGGGCTGCACATCAAGCTCGGTCGGATCTATCTCGACAGCAACGTCTACGACCGCGCCGAGCAGGCGCTCGACAAGGCGCAGACATTGGCGCCCCAGAATGCCCGGGTGCATCGACTGCTCGGTGATCTGTACCTGGCGCAACGCGTCTTCGACGACGCGATCAGTGCCTACGAGCGGGCGGTCGACCTCGAGCCCAACAGCCGCAACCGCTCCGCGCTCGAGGCCGCGTTCGCCGAGAAAGAGCGTGCGCGCGAGTTCGAGGGTGACAGGCCCCAGGTTGTGCTGCGCAAACTCCAGCTCGAGCCGGTCTTCGCGGCGGCTTACAAGAAATACGCCGACGAGCCGTTCGGCTCGGTGATCGTCGAGAACGTCGGTCAGCGCAACTATGACGACCTCACGCTGACGTTCCGGGTGAAAGGCTATATGGATTTCGCCACGCAGCACGACATCGATGAGCTCGCCGCGGGCGACAAAAAGCGCATCGACCTCAAGGCCGCGTTCAACAACAAGATGCTCGACATCGATGAGGATACGGGGCTGCAGTCAGAGGTCGCACTGGCGTACGGCGCGGCCGGTGAGGCCGATTCGATCCGCCTGACGCAGCGCCTCACGGTCTACGGCAAGAACTCCATCCTCTGGGGCCGCGACGCCATGGTCGGGGCGTTCGTGACGCCGCGCGACGATACGGTGCGCGATTTCGTGCGGCGCGTGGTCAACGAGCACCGGCCCGAGCCGGGTCCGCTCAGCGAGCCCGTTGTCACGGCCATGACGCTCTACGACGCATTGTCCGCGCACGGCATGGAGTACGTCGTCGATCCCAACAGCCCCTTCGCCGAGGTCGAGGACGACAAGATCGATTACGTGCAGTACCCGCGCGAGAGCCTGCGCCTCAAGACGGGCGACTGTGACGATCTGTCGGTACTGTTGTCGGCCGCGCTGCAGAATCTGGGGATCGAGACGGCGATGGTCCAGGTCCCGGGCCACTTGTTCATGATGTTCAACACGGGACTCGCCGCGGATAAGCGCGATCGCGTCAGCGCCGATCCCGATTTGACCGTGGTGCGTGATGGCGAGGTTTGGGTGCCGCTAGAGGCCACGCTGATCAGCGAGTCATTCGCCGATGCCTGGGCCGAGGGGGCCGCCAAGTACACCCGGCACGATCGCAGCGGCGATCTCGAGGTGGTGACCCTGGAGCGGGCATGGCAGCAATTCGAGCCGGTGACCCTCGGGCCGAGCAACGAGTCGGTCGAGATCCCGCAGCCCTCGACGGTCGGGCCACTGGTCGAGCGCGACCGCGAGCTATTGCTGGAGAAGAGCATACAGCGCTTGACCAAGCCCTACCGGGCGATGCTCGCGACGAACCCGGCGGACCGCCAGGCGCGTCTCCAGATCGCGATCCTGCAGGGGCGCTATGGCTTGTACGAGGAGGCCTTGGCCGGCTTCGCCGAGATTCTTGCCGAGCACCCGGGCGACAGCGCGGCGCTCAACAACCGCGCCAACGTGTTCTTCAAGCAGGGCAAGATCGACAAGGCGATCGAGACCTATCGCCAGGCCGAGACCCAGGCGCCCAACGATGCCGGTATCAAGGTCAATCTGGCGCGGGCGTACTACCAGCGTGGGGACTTGGGTAGCGCCCGCGAGAAACTGGCCAAGGCCGAGCGCATTGATCCCAAGGTCACCGAGCGCAACGAGCGCCTGGTCAATCTGTTGTCGAAGTGACGGCGATTGGGCGTGATGCGACGTGTGCCACAGCATCGCGGCCTGGCTGGGCGCTAGGGTATTGCCCGTGATGAGGCCGCGAATGATCGGGCCACGATTGGGGGTACGAATGATGATGGGCTGCAGGACGATGGGCAGCGCCGCGGTGCTCGCGCTGCTCGGGATGACGCTGGCGTCGGCGCACGCCGCCGAGGGCGACCAAGTGGGCGTCGTGGAGAAGGAGCAGGGCGCCGTCGAGAGCTTCTTTTATGAGGTCTGGTCCACGGTGAGCTCGATGAGCCCGACCGCGCGCGAGTCACGCACACCCGAGGGCGTTACCGTCACCGCGGGTCTGCGCGGTGCCGAGGGTGAGAGCGAGGCCATGGCGCCATACTGGAAAGGCGATCTCACCGACGATCCGAACTTTCGCGAGGAGCTGGACGCCTATCAGCAGGCCCTCGAGAAGGGCCGCAATGGTCAGCCGCAGGCGTTGAAACAATTCGTCGAGCGCCACGAGGACAGCGACCTGGCGCCGAATGCACAGTTCGCGCTCGGGCTGTCGCACGCCCAGTCGGGCAACGCCGAGGCGGCACGCGATGTGCTGACGAGCTTTCGGCAACGCTACGGTGATCATCCCCTCGATGGTCAGGCCCAACGCGTGCTCGAGCGCATCGGCGGCTGAGCGGGCGACACCCGGGTTGCACGGGCGGTAGCCGAGCCCGGCGCTGCCTCGCAGCAGCGCCCTCGGCTGCGTCCGTCGATCACCACCGCGGGGTGCGCGGGCGCCAGGGATCGCTCGTCACCCATGCGCCGCCGCGCCATCGGGCGACTCACGCGCTCTCGCGCTGCGGCGGGGGCTCGGTCCCCGTCTCCGGCTCCGGCTCATACGCCAGATTGGGCGCGAGCCAGCGCTCGGCCTCGGCGACCGACCAGCCCTTGCGCTCGGCATAGTCGACGACCTGATCGCGCCCGATGACCCCGAGGCCGAAGTAGGCCGACTCGGGGTGGGCCATGTAGAAACCGCTCACCGACGCGCCCGGGTCCATCGCAAAGTGCTCGGTCAGGCGTACCCCTGCGTTGCGTTCGGCGTCGAGCAGCGCCCAGATCGATGCCTTCTCGGTGTGCTCCGGGCACGCGGGATAGCCCGGTGCCGGGCGGATGCCGCGGTAGCGCTCGGCGATGAGGTCGTCGTTGCCGAGGCCCTCGTCGGGGGCGTAGCCCCAAAGCTCGCAGCGCACACGCCGGTGCAGATACTCGGCGAAGGCCTCGGCCAATCGATCCGCCAGCGACTCGACCAGGATAGCGTTGTAGTCGTCGTCGGCCGCGCGCATCTCCGCGACGAGCTCGGCCGTGCCGTCGCCCGCGGTGACGGCGAACGCACCCACCCAGTCCGAGACCCCGCTGGCCGCCGGGGCGAGGTAGTCGGCCAGACACAGATTGCGCTTGTCGTCCGGCCTTTCGGTCTGCTGGCGCAGGAAGTGCAGGCGCAGGTGCTCACGCCGGCGCGTGTCGTCGGTGAAGACGATGACGTCGTCGCCCTCGGCGGCGGCGGGGAACAGGCCGGCGACCCCCTTCGGGGCGATGCGCTCGTCCGCGGCCATGCGATCGAGCATGGCGGCCGCGTCGTCGAGGAGTTGGCGCGCGACGGCGCCCTTGTCCGGGTCGTCGAGCACCTTCGGATAGCGTGCCTTGATTTGCCAGGCGTGGAGGAAGGGGGTCCAGTCGATGTAGTCGCGCAATGTGGCGATATCGATGTCGTCGACGACCGTGACCCCCGGCTGGGCCGGCGCCGGAGGGGGCGCAGCGGCCGGATCCCAGCGGAACGCGTTGGCGCGGGCCGACGCGAGGTCGAGCAGATGCCGCCGGGATTCGCGCGCCTCATGGCGCTCGCGCAAGTGTTGGTGGTGCTCGGCGATCTCGGCCTCGAATGCGGGGCGCTGCTGTGGATCGAGCAGGCGCGCGACCGTGCCGACGGCGCGCGAGGCATCCTTGACCTGGGTCACCGTGCCGTCGTAAGCGGGTGCGATCCGCAGCGCGGTGTGCTTGGGCGAGGTCGTGGCACCGCCGATGAGCAGGGGCAGGTCCATACCGCGGCGCTGCATGTTCTGCGCGACGTTGACCATCTCATCGAGCGAGGGCGTGATCAGACCGGACAGGCCCACGATGTCGACCTCTTCCTCGATCGCGGTGTCGAGGATCTTGTCGCCCGGGACCATGACACCGAGATCGATGACCTCGTAGTTGTTGCACTGCAGGATGACGCCGACGATGTTCTTGCCGATGTCGTGGACGTCGCCCTTGACCGTGGCGAGCAGCACACGGCCCTGCGGTCGGTCGCCCTCGCGCTTGTCCGCCTCGATATAGGGGATGAGGTAGGCGACCGCTTTCTTCATCACGCGCGCCGATTTCACCACCTGGGGCAGGAACATCTTGCCCTCGCCGAAGAGGTCACCGACGACGTTCATGCCGTCCATCAGCGGGCCCTCGATGACCTCGAGTGGGCGATCGGCGCGCTGGCGTGCCTCCTCGACGTCGTCGTCGACGTGCTCGACGATGCCGTGGACCAGGGCGTGCTCGAGGCGCTTCTCGACCTCCTCCTCGCGCCAGGCGGGGGCAACCTCGTGGCGCTCGCCGCTTTCGCGATAGTCCTCGGCGATCTCGAGCAGGCGCTCGGTGGCGTCGTCGCGCCGGTTGAGGATGACGTCCTCGACACGCTCGCGCAGGTTGTCGGGGATGTCGTCGTAGACGGTGAGCTGGCCCGCGTTGACGATCGCCATGTCCAGGCCGGCGGCGATGGCGTGGTACAGGAACACCGAGTGCATCGCCCCGCGCACGGGCTCGTTGCCGCGGAACGAGAACGACACGTTGGAGAGCCCACCGGAGGTGCGTACCCCGGGGAGCTCCTGCTTGATCCGGCGCACCGCCTCGATGAACCCGTTGGCGTAGTCGTTGTGCGCCTCGATCCCGGTCGCCACGGCGAAGATATTGGCGTCGATGACGATGTCGTCGGGCGCGAAGCCGGCCTGCTCGGTGAGCAGATTGACCGCACGGTGCGCGATGGCGAGGCGGTGCTCGACCGTCTCGGCCTGGCCCTGCTCGTCGAACGCCATCACGACCACGGCCGCGCCGTAGCGGCGTGCACGCTGGGCCTTGTCGAGGAAGTCCGCTTCGCCCTCCTTGAGCGACAGCGAGTTGACGATCGCACGGCCCTGGAGGCAGGCCAGTCCCGCCTCGATGATCTCCCAGCGCGACGAGTCCACCATCACCGGCACCCGTGCGATGTCGGGCTCGGTGGCCACGAGGTCGAGGAAGTGGCGCATCGCCGCGACGCCGTCGAGGAGCTCGTGGTCCATGTTGACGTCGATGACCTGAGCGCCGTCGTCGACCTGCTGGCGCGCGACCTCGAGTGCGGCCTCATAGTCCTCGTTCTCGATCAGGCGCCGGAAGCGCGCCGAGCCGGTGAGGTTGGTGCGCTCGCCCACGTTGACGAAGTTGGTCTCGGGGCCGACGTTCAATGGCTCCAGCCCGGACAGGCGCAGGCGCGAGGGCACCTCGGGCACCGTGCGCGCGGCGGGGTCGCGCACGGCCTCGGTGATGCGCGCCATGTGCTCCGGGGTGGTGCCGCAGCAGCCGCCGATGATGTTGATCAGGCCGGAGTCGGCCCACTCGCGGATGAGCTCGGCGGTGCGCTCGGGCGCCTGCTCGTACTCGCCGAGCTCGTTCGGCAAGCCGGCGTTGGGATGCGCGCTGACGGGCACATCGGCGATCCGGCTCAGGGCCTCGACGTACTCGCGCAGCTGCTCCGCGCCCAGCGCACAGTTCAGGCCCACGCTGAACGGGCGCGCGTGGCGCACGCTGTTCCAGAACGCCTCGACCGTTTGACCGGACAGGGTACGTCCGCTGGCGTCGGTGATCGTCGCCGAGATCATCACGGGCACGCGCTCACCGCGCGCCTCGGCCTGCTCCTCGAGCGCGAACAGCGCGGCCTTGGCGTTGAGGGTGTCGAAGATGGTCTCGACCAGGAACAGATCGACACCGCCGTCGACCAGGCCGTCGGCGGCCTCGCGATAGACATCGACGAGCTCGCCGAAGCGCACGTTGCGCTTGCTCGGGTCGTTGACGTCGGGCGACAGCGAGGCGGTGCGGTTGGTCGGACCGAGCACGCCGACCACCCAGCGCGGCTGCCCGCTTTCCTCGGCCACCCCGTCCGCTGCGCGCCGGGCGATGCGTGCACCCTCGACGTTGATCTCGCGGACCTGCTCCTCCATGGCGTAGTCCGACTGCGAGATCCGGTTGGCATTGAACGTGTTGGTCTCGACGAGCTCGGCGCCCGCCTCGAGATAGTCGCGGTGTAGGCGCTCGATGACGTCGGGCTGGGTGATGTTGAGCAGATCGTTGTTGCCGGCGAGCTCGCCCGGGTGCTCGGTGAAGCGCTCGCCGCGGAAGGCCGCCTCGTCGAGCTTCTGGGCCTGGATCTGGGTGCCCATACCGCCGTCGAGGATGACGATGCGCTGGGCGAGACGCTGATGAAGCCCGGTCAAGGACATAGCCATTCTCGATTCAGGAACAGGCCGCCGGCGAGAATCGCTCGACCGCCGATTCGCCGTAGCGATGCTCTAATTGCTTGGCCAACCGGATCACGGCATCGACCGCCGGGTGGAAGCGACCCGTGGGCAGATACTCGATCAACGGTTGGAGGCTGAAGCCGATGTCGAGGCCGTGTTGCCGGCCCGCTTCCACCGCCCGGTCAGCGAACTCCAGGTTCATCCGGATCGACTCGTCCAATCGCTGCTGCCGGGTGCGCAGGGGCGCGAAGCGCTCCTCGCAGGCAAGGGTATTCTTGCGCAGCAACCGCGCGTAGAAGCCGCGATTCTTGAGCCCGAAGATCGCGAGCCCGACATTGAATTCCAGGCCGCTCACGTCCAGCCCGCGGGCCTCGAAAGCGTCGGCGAGCCGGCCGATGAACTGGACCAGCGAATCCGCCTCGTCCAGGAATTGCCCCATCACGCGCAGGCGCTGCCCGCCCGCCGCCTCGAATTTGCGCGCGATGCGCTCGGGCTCGTCGGGGCGCAGATGGATACCAATGGCACCCGGCTCGAAGCCGCGCAGTCGGGGTGACGCAGCCAGTGCGCCAAGCACCTCCTCGACGTCGGCCTTGTAGGGCGCGTTGTCGGGCGCCGTGCCGTGCGGCTTGCCCACCACGACCACGCTGTTGACGCCGTGCTCGGAGAGGTCTTCGACCTGGGCGACCTGGTCGGCAGCCGGCTCGTAGACACCGATATGGTGTGGCACGAGCGTGCCTTGTAACCGATCGCCCAGGCGCTCCTGCAAAAACTGCGCGTACTCGAAGGTGTCGAAACGATCGGCGCTCACATCGCCGCGGACTTCCGAGGTCTCGAAAGGGTCTAGATCCGATTGATGGAACCCGGCCGGCTGTAGCCCGGCGGCCAGATAGTGGCGAACGACGGCCTCGCCTTCGGCCATGCTGCCGTCGACGAACGCGGACTCGGCGTTGTTGTGTCGGCGTCGCTCCACTCGTTTGAATGGCGGTGGGTTCTCGATGAAAAGGCGTAAGCTCAATCCGTTTCCCATGGGCTATCGCCCGTTGCCGCGACCGCACTCCCTGGAAACCCATCGATTGCCGTGCACCCCGGGCGGGGCTGCCCCGTGCACGGTGCGTACCCGCGCCGTCTTGTCTTGTTGTATGCGGCGCCGGTGGGATTGTCGGCAGCGGATTGCCGGTAGCGACCGGCTCCGCTCTACGCTTGCCACGGCCGATGCCGTGCCACGAGGATTCCCGGCTGGGTTTGCGACCGCTTTGATTGCTTTGTTGTCGCGCGCGCAAGCGGGGGAACGCGGAACGTACTGCCTCTAACTTCGACCACTTGCGCGCAAAAGTCAACTGGAACGCCTGGGCATAGACCGTTGCATTGCTGACTGATGGCAGCGATCGAAGAGTAAATATCTCCTTTTCTTCAGATAGTTACGTTCGCTATTCGATCCTTTGAAAAAAGCCCATGCACGACTCTCCGATACAAGACGGAGCGACAACGAAATGGCGAGCCGTCATGCGCTGTGACGCCCGTCGTTCGTGCATGAGCCCGCGACCCCTTCGGCCATTGCGGGAAAACACCATGCACGTTCACACGCGTCATTGCGCATGATCGCCCATCAATGCGGATATGAATGGCTCGGTCAACGGGCGGCGCTTTTCGAGTCGAGCTGCGTCGCTGGCGCAATCGCCTCAAATACTGGGAGGTAGCAATGGCCTACCCTCGGCGACGATCTTGCCTTGCGTGTCGTCGCGGCACCGCCCCCGTGTCGCCGTGGTGCAGTACGACCAATTGCCATTGACCACTTTCGGTTCCTCGTGCAGAACCACGACGCTATCGAGCCCGCGCGATCGTGTGTCCCACGTACCGAGCGCCCGTTCGCCGCTTTCGACTGCTCGTCGCGTCACCGACTGTTTCGTCGGGGTGTATTCGAGATAACCCCAGTGGCGCGTCGCACCAGATCCCGCGGTGCGAGTATGGTGACCCGCGAGCTGTCTCTGTCCGTGCGCTTCCAGCCTAACCCCGCAAAAGAGAGCGTAAACGACGACCTGCCCGGAACCGTTTTGGGGGTCGTACTGTTCGACCTTTTGGTGGATACCCAGGCCGAGCCGGGCGCAGTTTTTCTGCACGAAACCTTCATTGGCCGACACGGGAAGGGCGGTCAACAAGAGCAGGGTGATACTGATCGTGTCTCGTCCGAGAGTTGGCATGATGGATCCTCGATCCTCGATTGGTGCGACATTGGGGTTGGGGAGATGGCCTGGCGGCCATCCATCCGACGCCGGGGCAGGCAGACGATCCCTCGCTCCTGGACCCTGTTGGATTCGAGCGTACACATGGGTATGACAGCGTGATATCAGCCGAGCCCGTCACTCGCGGGTAGCGGTGTAGGACGATGATTGTCAGTCGCGACCGACACGGGGTTGGTCCCACCCGTGGTGGTCCGGCGACCCCGGGGTTGTTACACCAAGGCGCGGCGCCGCCTCCCCGGGGCAGGAGGCGCTCTAGGGACGATTTGAAAGCCGCTTGATTCGGGGCTCATGAAATCCGGTGGATCAGGCTGGTAGTCCTAGCCACCTGCGGCGTGCAACGGTTCCACGTCGTTCCTGCACGAGATGAGCGGGGCAAATCAGAGGTTTCGCAGGCGCGCAGGCACGATGGCAGCAGGGCCAGTGAGGCCCGCTGCCCGACGCAGTAACGAGAAAGCCCCGCAGGGCGCGCCCTGCGGGGGGAGGGATGGCGCGCCTCCGTTGTCGAGGACAGGGAGGGGGCCAGCCTCGACTCCATGGCGCGCCCCTATGAGGCTACGCAGCTTTGTTACACCCGTGTAAAAGCCGGGGCGAGTCGCTAGGTCGATGCCGCGTCGCGTTGAGTGTCGTCCTAGTCCTGTGCTGACACCTTGCCAGCGTCAGACTGCCCCGATTCCAGATATTGCTGAACCGTTTCCCAGGGGCTGCGCCCTTGGTTGTGATAGCCGAGATGCGGGCGCGCGGTGTTGTCGTGGCGTAGCCACTGGTCGAAGTCACGCTGTAGCTCTTCTGACGCTTTCATAGAAGTTCTGGCGGGACGTTATGCGAAAGGATTCGTCGAGGCCCGTTCCGTTCAAGCGCTCGCCGAAGCCGTTGCTCCGGGGACGCCCGACTCGGGTGGTTCGATGTCCAATGGCGTCGAGGTCGAGGTACAGTTCGCAGGGGGGATCATCGCGGCCACAGAACGCGCGCCCATTGTCGGTGAGCACCGCCTGCAGCGGTACGCCGAGCTCGCCATACTCGCTGTGCGCGCAACTCGATGTGTCGCTGCAGCCGCCGCCGGCACGAGGCATTGGCGTCTATATGGCCGAGGGCGTCATCGGCGGCTCGGAGGTCACCTAGGCTGTACTCGGCAAGCGCCCTGTTCACCTCCGGGGTCCTTGCTCCAGGTCCCTCCGAGCGGCCGACATGATCTGTGCGGTCGTCTGGTCGGTCTTTGGCGGCATGCGGTGCGGCTATGTGCGCCCATGCTCCGACAGCGTTTCGGGGCTGGTGCGCCGTTTGGCGGGTGGGGCGGAAATTCCGCCCTAAGTTATTGATTTTGCTAAATATATGGTGGAGGCGGGGGGAATCGAACCCCCGTCCGCGGATCCTCCGCCTTCGGCTCTACATGCTTAGCCGCGTCTATTGTGTTTAGCCATCCGGCAGCCGACGGGCAGGCAAGCCGGACAGCGACCCCCTAGGGATTTAACGGCTCGGCTCGGGGGTAGCCTTACCGCGAGCCCGTGTAAGTCGACGCCGGAGAATCGGCCCACGGGCAAGCCGAAATCCGACGCTCACGGCTGTTTAGGCCGCGAGAGCGTAGTTGTCGTCGTTGGCAACTATTTTTACAGCAGCGTTGATAACGGGGTCACTGCGCCCCGGCATGCACCGGAAGGTTTCGCGATCCACGTCGAAGCCAGATCGCCCCCAGTGTTGATTCCTACATTGTAGCGCGTCCGGGCGGTTTCAACCACGTCCGTGTCGCCCCGCGCGCATGGTCCCACCGATGCCGTTGCTTTATCATCGCAGCCTCTCGCCTGCGTCCCTAGTCGCCGGAGGATCGATGCTCTGCCTGCCCGGGTGTGGCGCGTTGTCGGCGTTCCGCCTCGCCAAGTACCGCGAGGCGCTGGCGCCGCACCTGCCTAACATCGACGGCATCGAGGCTTCCTTCTTCCACTTCGTCGACCTCGAGCGCTCGCTCGACGATAGCGAGCGCAACCTGCTGGAACGCCTGCTCGACTACGGCGAGGCCAGCCCGGTCGATCCCGGTGCCGATTACTCGTTGGTGGTGATCCCGCGGCCGGGCACGATCTCGCCGTGGTCGTCCAAGGCCACCGACATCGCGCACAACTGCGGGCTCGACGCCATCCGCCGGATCGAGCGCGGCATCGTCTGGCGCCTCGACACGGGGGGCCCGGCGCTCGACGCGAGCGCGCTCGCGGGGGTGGCGCCGCTGCTGCACGACCGCATGACCGAGGCCGTCGTGGCCGCGCTGGACGACGCCGCCGCCCTGTTCGCGCGCTGGAGCCCGCAGCGCCTGCAGCACATCCCGTTGATGAGCCAGGGCCGCGGCGCGCTGGAGCGCGCCGACGGCGAGCTGGGATTGGCCCTCGCGCCCGACGAGATCGACTACCTGGTCGACCAATATGGCGAGCTCGGCCGCGATCCCACCGACGTCGAGCTCATGATGTTCGCCCAGGCGAACTCGGAGCACTGCCGCCACAAGATCTTCCGCGCCGACTGGACCATCGACGGCGAGGCACAGGAGCGCTCGCTGTTCGCCATGATCCGGGCGAGCTATGAGGCCGCCCCCGATGGCATCCTGTCGGCCTATGCCGACAACGCGGCCGTCATCGAGGGGGCGGGCCG
This sequence comes from uncultured Ectothiorhodospiraceae bacterium, assembly GCA_964445325.1. Lineage (GTDB taxonomy): Bacteria > Pseudomonadota > Gammaproteobacteria > XJ16 > Halofilaceae > Halofilum. Next base: position 11,725 of record CAYUKN010000013.1, on the reverse strand, counting down.
CAGCCAGCGCTTTTTCGCCGATCCGGTCACCCGACGCTACGTCACCGCCGACGAGGCCGCACCCATCCAGCTCAAGGTCGAGACGCACAATCACCCGACGGCGATCTCGCCGTTCCCCGGCGCCGCGACGGGCGCTGGCGGCGAAATCCGCGACGAGGTCGCCACGGGGGTGGGCGGGCGCTCGAAGGCGGGGCTTTGCGGCTTCTCCGTGTCCGATCTGCGCATCCCCGGCTTCGAGCAGCCCTGGGAGGCCGATCACGGTCGACCCGGGCGCATCGCCTCGCCGCTACAGATCATGACCGACGGCCCCGTGGGCGCGGCCGCGTTCAACAACGAGTTCGGCCGGCCCAACATCTGCGGCTATTTCCGCACCTACGAGCAGCGCGTGGGCACCGGCGACGACACCGCGCTGCGCGGCTATCACAAGCCCATCATGATCGCCGGCGGCATGGGCAACGTCCGCCCGGGTCACGTCGACAAGCGCGCGCTGCCGGGCGGCGCCCGGGTAATCGCCCTGGGCGGGCCCGCCATGCGGATCGGCCTGGGCGGCGGCGCGGCCTCGTCGGTCGCCAGCGGCGCCTCCGAGGCCGAGCTCGATTTCGCCTCGGTCCAGCGCGGCAACCCCGAGATGCAGCGCCGCACGCAGGAGGTCATCGACCGCTGCTGCGCCCTGGGCGCGGATACGCCCATCCTGTCGATCCACGACGTGGGCGCGGGCGGGCTGTCCAACGCCGTGCCCGAGATCCTCGATGACGCCGACATGGGGGGTGCCCTCGAGCTGCGCCAGGTGCCCAACGACGAGCCGGGCATGTCGCCGCTGGCCATCTGGTGCAACGAGGCCCAGGAGCGCTACGTCGTCGCCATCCGGCCCGAGGCCGAGCCGCAGTTCGCCGACCTGTGCGCGCGCGAGCGCTGCCCGTGGGCGGTGCTGGGCGAGGCCACGGCCGAGCGCCGGCTCCATGTCGGCGATCGCGAGCTCGGCGACACGCCAGTGGACGTGCCCATGGACTTGCTGCTGGGCAAGACGCCCCGCATGCACCGCCATACCGAGCGCCGGGCCGCGCCGTCCGACGGCTTCGACGGCTCCGGGGTGGACTTCGCCGAGGCCGCCTGGCGCGTGTTGAGCCTGCCGAGCGTGGCGAGCAAAGAGTTTTTGATCACGATCGGCGACCGCACGGTGGGCGGACTGGTCGCGCGCGATCCCATGGTGGGCCCGCGGCAGGTGCCGGTCGCCGACTGCGGCGTCACCATCACCGATTTCACGGGCTACGGGGGCGAGGCCATGGCGATGGGCGAGCGCACCCCCGTCGCCGTCCTCGACGCGCCGGCGGCGGGGCGCATGGCCGTGGCCGAGGCCATCACGAACGTCGCGGCCGCGCCCATCGAGGCGCTGGGTCACGTCCGGCTATCGGCCAACTGGATGGCGTCGACGGGCGAGGGCGGCGACGACGCCGCCTTGTTCGACACCGTCCGGGCCGTGGGCGAGGCGCTGTGCCCCGCCCTGGGCGTGGCCATCCCGGTCGGCAAGGACTCGCTGTCGATGCAAACGGTCTGGCGGGACGGCCAGGGCGACAAGCGCATGCGGGCGCCGTTGTCGCTGATCGTCTCCGCGTTCGCCCCCGTGTTCGACGTGCGTGCGGCGTTGACCCCGCAGCTGGCGCCGGATCCGGAGGGCACCGAGCTCCTGTTGATCGATCTGGGCGCGGGGGCCAACCGCCTCGGCGCTTCTGCCCTGGCGCAGGTCTACGACCGCGTCGGCACCCATCCACCCGACCTCGACGACCCCGCCCGCCTGCGCGGCTTCTTCGCCGCGGTACAGGCGGCCAACGCGGCGGGCCTCCTGCACGCCTACCATGATCGCTCCGACGGCGGCCTGTTCGCCTGCGTCTGCGAGATGGCCTTCGCGGGCGGCTGCGGCGTCGACGTCGACCTCGATGGAGTCGGTAGCGATCCCGTGGTGGCGGCGTTCAGTGAGGAGCTGGGCGCGGTCGTGCAGATCGATTCGGGCCGCCGCGGCGACGTCGAGGCGGTATTCGCCAAACATGGCGTGGGTGACCTTTTGCGCCCCCTCGGTGCACCCAGTCGTGATGACTACATCCGGCTGCGCCGGGCAGACGAAATCCTCTTCGCTTCGCTGCGCGCGCAGGCGCACGCGGCCTGGCACGAGACCAGCTACCGGCTGCAGGCGCTGCGCGACAACCCCGAGTGCGCGGAGTCGCACGACGCCATCATCGCCGACGGCAGCGACCCGGGCCTGCCCTGGTCACCGTCGTTCGATCCGGGCGAGGACATCGCCGCGCCGTTCGTCCAGCACGGTGCCCAGCCCCGAGTGGCGATCCTGCGCGAGCAGGGCGTCAACGGCCAAACCGAGATGGCGGCGGCGTTCGCACGGGCGGGCTTCGAGGCCGCTGACGTGCACATGAGCGATCTTCTGGCGGGCCACGAGTCGTTGAGCGATTTCGCCGGGCTGGTCGCCTGCGGCGGCTTCTCCTACGGCGACGTGCTCGGCGGGGGCGGCGGCTGGGCGCGCTCCATCCTCTACAACGCGCGCGCCCGCGACGAGTTCCAGGCGTTCTTCGCGCGCGGCGACACGTTCGCGCTCGGCGTATGCAACGGCTGCCAGATGATGGCCCAGCTGCGTGAACTCATCCCGGGGAGCGGGCATTGGCCGCAGTTCGTGCGCAACGCCTCGGAGCAGTTCGAGGGCCGCCTGGTCGCGGCCGAAGTCATGCCGTCGCCGTCGCTTTTCCTCGACGGCATGACCGGCTCGCGCCTGCCCATCGTGGTCGCCCACGGCGAGGGCCGGGCCAGCTGGGGCGGCGGCGGTCCGCCTTCGCCGGAACACGTCGCCATGCGTTTTGTCGATCCCTGGGGGCAGGCGACCGAGACCTATCCGTGGAACCCCAACGGCTCGCCTTGCGGGGTAACCGGGGTCACCAACGACGACGGCCGTTTCACGATCACGATGCCGCACCCGGAGCGCTGCTTCCGTACGGTGCAGATGAGCTGGCATCCAGCGGGCTGCGGCGAGGATGCCCCGTGGATGCGCATGTTTCGCAACGCGCGGCGCTGGCTCGGCTGACCGGCGGCGCGCTCGGGGACGGCGGCGAGGGCCGCACGGCGAGGAGAGAAGATGCGGGTCAGTGCGGAGGCATTGGGCGGCAAGAGTGCGCGGCGGCTGCTCGCATCGGGCGCCGACGAGGTGCTCATCCCGTGCATCGGCCGCGTCGAGGACGCCATCGACAAGGCCGCCCGCATCGAGGGGCCGGTCACGGTCCACACGCCGGCCAACCGCATCGATGATCCCGATGCGGTGATCGAGCGCCTGCACGCCAATGGCCTCGAGCGCGTGCTCTTGGTCTCGGGCAATCCCGGCCACGGCCGCGGCACGCGCACGATCTACGAGCTCATCCCGTACTTCCGGCGCCACGGCCTGCACGTCTCGGTCGGGGCCTACCCCGAGGACTATTTCACGCGCACGAGCCGCGCCCACCGGGCCAAGAGCGCCGGCATCCTGGTCGACAAGCAGGCGGCCGGGGCCCATCGCATCCTCACACAAGCGAGCTTCAGCACCTCGAACATCCGCTCGTGGCTGCAAGTGGTGCGCTCGCGCGGTGTGGTGCTGCCGATTCATGTCGGGGTGATGGCGCGCGTGCCGCGCAAGACGTTGGCGTCGTTCATGCGCCAGGCGCGCGCCGAGATCTTCTCGCACCCGCGCATGCAGGCGGCGAACAAGCCCAACCTGGATCTGTTCTTCCGCATGCTGCGCTCGACGATGCCGCGGCCCGAGCGCTTCGTCGCGACGGTGCGCTCGCTCGACGAGATGGGCGCGCATGACGGCATCCATATCTTTTCCTACGGCGCCGACGTGCGCCATTTGATCGCTGCGGCCCACGGCGTGGATGTCGCCGACGCGGACCAAGCGGTCGATCGTGCATCCTAGGAGCCTGCCCGGTTTCTCCAGCCGCCAAGCGCTCGAAAGCGGGCAATGAGGTTGGGG
>CAYUKN010000013.1:0-7625 GCA_964445325.1 uncultured Ectothiorhodospiraceae bacterium | reverse complement strand
CTAAAAGTCCGATCCACAGGATGTGATGAGACCCGAATCCGCATTGAATCAGACCTTCCTTAAGTGCAAGACCAATCATCACCACCGGAGCAATCGATGAGCGAACAACCGATCGCCCTGTATTACTGGCCCACGCCCAACGGCTGGAAGGTGGCCATCCTGCTCGAGGAGCTGGGACTGCCCTACGAGATCCACCCGATCAACATCGGTCAGGGGGATCAGCTGGATGAGGCGTTCTTGCGCATCAGCCCCAACAACAAGATCCCCGCGATCGTCGACCCGGCGGGCCCGGGCGGGGGCGAGTTCAGCCTGGCTGAATCGGGCGCCATCCTGCTCTATCTAGGCGAGAAGACGGGGCGGTTCCTGCCCCAGGATCCGGCCGAGTACTACCGCGCGCTGCAGTGGCTGATGTTCCAGATGGGCCATCTCGGGCCCATGGCCGGGCAGGCAGTCCATTTCCGCAGCTTCACTCAGGACCCCGAAGACTACGCCGTCCAGCGCTATACCAGCGAGGTGCGCCGCATCTACGGCGTCATGGAGCGCCGTCTCGCCGAGAGCGCTTACATGGCCGGCGAGGACTACAGCATCGTCGACATAGCGTGCTGGCCCTGGATCAAGCCCTATCAGGAAGAGGGCCAGGACCTCGGCGAGTTCCCCCACGTCAAGCGCTGGTTCGAGACCATCGGCGAGCGCCCGGCCGTTCAGCGGGCGCTCGAGGTCGGCGCCTAGCGCTGTGGCCGAGCCGGTTAGGCTTTCGATGAGGTCGTCGCCGGATGGTGTTCGCCAACGCGCCGTCCGCCGGCGCGACTCGCGTGGAACGATATCCGCGCATGGAACCGAGAATGAACGCGACTGAACCCGAATGGCTCGTCTCGGCGCTACGATATAACGGAGACTATTGTGGCGCCGCCACGGGGCGGTGGGCCGGGGGCACGGTATGGCGCTGACCGCGGCCGAGTTACGCCCGTATCTCGAGCGCTTGGCACGCGAGCAGCGCACGGCGACGTATCAGGAGGTGGCCCAGGCGCTGGCTGTCCAGCCACCGCAGACGATCCACCAGGTTGCCGAGGCGTTGGAGGTGACCATGGCCGAGGATGTGGCGGGCGGGCGCCCCCTCCTCGCGGCGACGGTGGTCAGCCGCACCCGTTCGGGACGCCCGGCGCCGGGGTTCTTCGCCCGTGCCCGGGTCCTCGGGCGCTATGACGGCCCCGAGCGAGGTGGCGAGGCGGCGGCGTTCCACGAGCGCGAGCTCGAGTCCGTATTCGCGGCCGCCCGCGGTGACGACGCCGCCGGGCCGCTGTGAGGGCCAAATGCCTCGTTCGAACTTACGCTCGGGCTCGGCCAGCAGTTCGATCTCGCAGACGCGGTCGGGCGCGATGCCCAAGGCCTCGAGTGCGCCCGCGAGGGTCGCGAGACCGAGACCCGGGATGCGTTGCGCGAACGCGCATGCGGCTTGGTCGGGTCTCCGGGGCACGATGCGAGCGCGGACTCTTGAGCGCCCCGGGTTGAACGGGCGCATACTATCGCGCCCATCCACGTAGAAGAGGTCCCCATGACCCACCGGATCAATCACTGGATCAACGGACGCTTCGAGCCCGGCGCCAGCGGCGCGGCCGGCACCGTCGACAACCCCGCCACCGGCGACGTCACCGGCGAGGTCGCCTACGCCAATGCCGAGGACACGCGCGCCGCGATCGCTGCCGCGCGCGCGGCGCTGCCCGAGTGGGCGGGCTGGACGCCGCTGGCACGCGCCCGCGTGATGTTCCGCTTCAAGGAGCGCATCGAGGCCAATTTCGACGAGCTCGCCGGCATGATCACGGCCGAGCACGGCAAGGTAATGTCGGACGCGCGCGGCGAGCTCACCCGTGGGCTGGAGGTCGTCGAGTTCGCCACGGGGATTCCGGATCAGCTCAAGGGCGAGCACTCGGAGCAGGTCGGGCGCGGCGTCGATAGCTGGTCGGCGTATCATCCGGTGGGCGTGTGCGCGGGGATCACGCCGTTCAACTTCCCCGCGATGGTGCCGATGTGGATGTTCCCCATCGCGCTCGCCTGCGGCAACACGTTCGTGCTCAAGCCCTCCGAGCAGGACCCGACGCTGCCCAACCGCCTGGCGGAGCTCCTCGGCGAGGCCGGGCTGCCCGACGGCGCCTTCAACGTCGTCCACGGTGATCGCACGCCCGTCGATACTCTGCTCGACGACGAGCGCGTCCAGGCGGTGAGCTTCGTCGGCTCGACGCCGGTCGCCGAGTCGCTGTATGCGACCGGTAGTGCCAATGGCAAGCGCGTGCAGGCCCTCGGCGGCGCGAAGAACCACATGGTCGTCATGCCGGATGCCGATACTGACGGCGCTGCGGATGCCCTGGTGGGCGCGGCCTACGGCTCGGCAGGCGAGCGCTGCATGGCCATCTCCGTGGCCGTGGCCGTGGGCGAGGAGACGGGCGACCGACTGGTCGAGTCGCTCGCGCCCAAGGTGCGCGCGCTCGAGGTCGGCCCCGGCACGCGCGAGGGCGTCGAGATGGGGCCGCTGGTGAGCGCGCGCCACCACGAGCGCGTGCGCGGCTATGTCGACCTCGGGGTCGAGGAGGGCGCCGAGCTCGTCGTCGACGGCCGCGACAAGCAGGTGCCGGGCTACGAGGGCGGCCATTTCATGGGCGGCTGCCTCTTCGACTACGTGACCGCGGACATGCGCATCTACCAGGAGGAGATTTTCGGTCCCGTGCTCGTGGTCGTGCGCGTGCCCGACTTCGCCTCGGCGGTGCGCCTCGTCGACGATCACGCCTTCGGCAACGGCGCGGCCATCTTCACGCGCGACGGCGGCGCGGCGCGCGAGTTCGCCCGCCACGTCGAGTCGGGCATGGTCGGCATCAACGTGCCCATCCCCGTGCCCATGGCGTTCCACAGCTTCGGCGGCTGGAAACGCTCGCTCTTCGGCCCGCTGCACATGCACGGGCCCGAGGGCGTGCGCTTCTACACGCGCATGAAGACGGTCACGGCACGCTGGCCCAAGGACTACGAGGCACCGGCGGAGTTCTCGATGCCGACGATGGGCTGAGGGTGTCAGCACCGCGGCGTGATCCGCTGAACCGACCGGGCCGAATGGCGGTGGGCAAGAGCCATCGTGGATGGGTGCATGGCGCCCGGGGAGCCCCTTAGATGAAGCGCATCCTGAGCACCACCGTTCTGACATGCGGCCTCGTCGCCGCCGTAGTGGCGGGCGAGGCCCCGAGGCCGGACCCGTCGCTCGCCCCCGAGCGCGTCGTCGCCATCCAGCTCGAGGCGCTGCAGGACAACGACGACCCCGAGCCCGACGCCGGCATCGCGGTGACCTGGGCGTTCGCCCACCCGCAGAACAAGCGCCAGACGGGCCCACCGGAGCGCTTCGCCGCGATGCTCAAGAGCCCCGCCTACGCCCCCTTGATCGATCACCGGGCGCACCGGATCGAGGCGATCGAGCGCAGCGACGGGCGCGCGGTCTTCGAGGTCACCGTGACCTCGCAGCAGGGTCGGGTGCTAACCTATCGTTGGATGGTTGCTCCCGCGGCATCGGGCGAGCACGAGGGCGCTTGGATGACGATCCAAGTCTCGCCGCCCGTGGATGAGGGCAGCGCCGTGTAGGCGAAACCAACCACGGGATTTCCCGCGGTCCTTTGCGATATACTAGCCCCATGGATTCCTTGCCTGGCCCTCGATGACTGCCGGCGACCAAGCTACATCACACGACGCGTTCCAGCACATCGAATGGTCGCGGCTGTTCAGGCACGCCATCGACGCCGCTTATGACTCGGTGCTGATCACCGATACCCAGCTCGATCCGCCGGGCCCGCGCATCGTCTACGCTAACCCGGCCTTCTACCGCATGACCCAATACACGCCGGACGAGGTGATCGGCCAGTCGCCGCGCATGTTCCAGGGCCCGAAGACCGATCGCGAGCAGCTGCGCTCGATACGGGCGTCGCTGGAGCGCTGCGAGTCGTTCGAGGCGCAGGTCATCAACTATCGCAAGGATGGGTCCACGTTCGACATAGAGTGGCGCATCACGCCCGTTTACGCCGACGATGGCGCGATCCAGTACTACATCGCCATCCAGCGCGACGTCACCGAGCGCGAGCGCATGTTGGGGATGCTGCGCGAGCAGGCCGAGATCGACCAGCTCACCAACGTCTATAACCGCTATGCGGCGCGCGATCTATTGCGCACCGAGCTCGAGCGTGCGCGGCGCTACGGCATCCCCGTCAGCGTCGTCCTGCTCGACATCGACCGGTTCAAGCCGGTCAACGACAAGCACGGTCATGCCACCGGCGACGAGGTGCTCAAGGGCCTCGCCAAGTTCATGATAGGGCGGCTTCGGGCCAATGATCGCCTCGCCCGCTGGGGCGGAGAGGAGTTCCTCATGGTCCTGCCGCACACCGACAAGGACTGTGCGGGCCAGGCCGCCGAGGGCATGCGCGCCGCCATCGAAGCCAAGCACTTCGCGGGCAGCATCTCGGTCACCGTGAGCCTGGGCGTCGCCCAGTATGAGCCCAACGAGTCCATCGACGAGCTCGTCGACCGCGCCGATACGGCCCTCTATGGCGCCAAGGAGCACGGCCGAAACCGCGTCGAGCTGGCTTGAGCGGCCGCGTTCTACGGCGGCTCCGAAAGGCGCACGCCAAGACGCCAAGCGCGCCAACAACATAGGCCGGTTCTTGCCCGGTGGGCATCGGTTGGGTCGATAAAGCCTCGCAATCCGCGAGGCACGGTGTTTTGTATCGCCAAGGCAACAACCGGCGATAGCGGTCGCATGGCCACTCGCCGGCCTGGCTTAAACGCCAACTCCTTCCGGCGGGGCTGCGCGCCCCTCACTTGAGATGATTCGAACGGCCCAATGGCATTTCGCGGCCTCAGCGCCTTTTGCATGAACCCCTTCGCACGGTCCATGACGGACCGTGGCGGAAATGACGTCGCCGAATGCGGGCCGACCGGGCTGGACTGATCACGGCCATGCGCTCTCGCCGCTACCTCGTCATTGCCGCGATTGCGGCTCTCGGTGCCGCCGCGCTGACCCTCGTCCACGGCGACGAGTCCCTCACCGAGCGCGTCGTCCGGCTCGAGACGGAGAGGGCCTTCCCCGAGGCCGCCGATGAGCTCAATCGCCATGACACCGACGTCCGGCTCGCGCTGCTCGACTACGCCGGCGACGACGAGCTCGTCCTGAGCGCGCGGCTCGCGCTCAAGCGCTATCCCGAGATGGCCGAGCGGGTCATCGGTCTGTACGGGCCGGCCGAGCCGTTCAAGAAGATCCTCGAGCGTTACGGGCCCGACGTCATCCCGCCCGTGCATTACTTTATCGCCAACGAGCTGCCCAGCCTGGAGCTGCGCGCCCTCACGGCGGAGCCGCCACCGTCGCCACGCCGCGCGCGCGAAGGCATCGAAGACGACGCGCCGCCGAGCGTCGATACCCCGGGCGTACGCGGCTGGTATGCGATCGCCTTTATCGAGGAGGCGGGCCACGACTTCCTGGGCCAGTTCGTCGTCGACGACGCCACGGGCGATGTGTCGTGGGTGCAGACCGAGCGCTTGGCGACGGGCGCGAAACGCTTCTTCACCAGCGGCCTGACGGGGCTGGAGGCCAAGTGGCAACGCGGCGACGAGCTCGCGGCCGGCGACTTCGGCTGGGCCGCAGTCGATGTGCTCGCCCCAGTCGCTGCATTCAAGCTCGTGCGCGCGGGCAAGGTTGCCGGCCGCTCGGCCCAGTCGGTGCGCACCGGCGCCCGGGCGGCGAAGGCGGGCGCACGCCTGGGCCGGGCAGGGCGGGCGATTGCGATGGCCGGGACTGTCGCTGGTGTCGGTTACGTCGCGCTCAACCCGAGCGTCCTGAACAGTCTCGGCGCGGGCATAGCGGCCACGCTGGGCGTGCCGAGCTGGGCGGTCAACGGCCTGATCTGGTTTGTGGTCCTGCTGCCCGTGTTGATGCTCGCGGCCTTTGCCCAGCGCTGGCTCGTGCGCCCGGCCTATCGCGTCCTCGCCATGCTGATCACCGGCTTGGTGCGCCTGCAACGCCGGCTCGCCCCAGCGGTCCGGTAGCTGCCGACAAAACCCCGTCTTGCTTGAGAAAATGCGGGTCATGACCGGCGCGGATCGAGTCACCAGCCCGAACCGGATGGCGTCGCCCCGCAGGCGCACGTGGGCGGGGCTGGTTCTGGGACTGACGGCATCGGTGACCCAAGCCGCCGAAGACGGAAAGCCAGCCGAGCTCATCGCGATCCCCGGCGGTGAATACCCGATCGGCCACGATGGTGCGCGCGAGTCGGCGCGTCCGGCGCACACGGTCACCCTCGACGCCTTCCGCATCGCGCGCACCGAGGTCACCAACGCTGCGTTCGCGCGCTATCTCAACGACCTGGACACTGTACGTGGCGTAGGCAATGCCGCCGCAGGCCGTGTCACCGCGGCCGATGTGGAGGGCCCCGAGGCGCTGCGCCTGCTCGAGAGCGAGTCCAACGAGGAACTGCCCAGCGAGGGTCCCGCGCTCATCGGCCTGGCCGATACCGACGCGCGCATCGGGGTGCGTGGCGGACGCTTCGTCGTGGCGGCCGGCTACGCCGATCACCCGGTCACCGAGGCCACGTGGTACGGCGCCGAGCGCTACTGCGACTGGCTGGGGCGCCGCCTGCCGACCGAGGCGGAGTGGGAGGCTGCCGCGCGCGGCGAAGCGGGGCGCAAATACCCGTGGGGCGGCGTGCCCGTCACCGCGGAACGTGCCGTCCACGGGCGCCGCCGCGGCGACACCGCGCCGGTCGGCACGCACCCGGCTGGTGCGACGCCTCGCGGGCTGCAGGACATGGCGGGCAATCTCGCCGAATGGACGCACTCGCTCTATCGCCCGTATCCGTATGACGTCGACGATGGGCGCGAGGACCCCGATACCCGCGGTGAGCGCGTGACGCGCGGCGGCGACTACCTGTTCGACACCGAGCCCTCGCGGTTGACGACCTGGTTCCGCGAGGGCTTTTCGCGGGCGCCCGACCGTGGTCACCGCCACATCGGCTTCCGCTGCGCGGCCGATTGACGCGAGGCCGGCCCACCCATATAAAACAGGCGGCGCCGTGGCCCGTGACCGGCGCTTGCCACGCATGAGCGACGCGTTGCTACCATCACTGCGACAAAGGGCAAACCCGATCAGCAGCGGGAAGGGGCAGGCGATGCGCACCACGCTGGAGATCGACGACGAGGTGCTCGAATCGGCCGGCGAGCTCGCGCGCCAGGAAGGGGTATCCACGAGTGTCGTGGTCTCGCGGTTGCTCCACCAGGCCCTGGCGGAGCGCGCCAAGGAGGCCGGCCAGGGCGAGCACCCGGATGACAAGGGCGGCGGTTTCCGCCGGGCCCGCCCCCGGTGCCAGCCCATGGACAGCCAGGACGTCGAGCGCATCCGGCAGAAGGAAGGCCTCTAGTGGGCCATGCGGGTATTTCGGTAATACGCTGCGCCACTGTGCGTAAGCGCGGCCATGACCGCTCAGCGTTACCGAAATATCCGCATGCCCCACTAGAGCGGCGACACGCCCCGGTGTCGACGGCCTGCACGTAGGCACGTGCGTCGTCGTCGATACCGTCATCTTATGTCATGCCGGGCGCGATGGCCGGCGCGT
>CAYUKN010000012.1:0-34416 GCA_964445325.1 uncultured Ectothiorhodospiraceae bacterium | reverse complement strand
AAAGCGAGGTGCAGGCTGAACTACCTAGCTCTAGATATCTCGCGAAGACGCTAAGAACGCTAAGGTCGCAAAGAAAAAAAGTCTTTAGATCTTGGCGGCCTTGGCGCGCTTAGCGCCTTGGCGAGAACCAAAAGCCAGGTGCTGGTTGAACCACCTCGCTCAAGGGATCTCGCAAAGATGCCAAGATCCCGAATGACGCCAAATTTTTTATATCTTAGCGCCCCTTAGCGGGCTTCGCGTCTTCGCGAGAACCAAAAGCGAGGTACTGGCTGAAATACCTCGCTCTAGATATCTCGCGAAGACGAGAAAGACGCGAAGGACGCAAAGAACTTTTACATCTTGGCGTCTCTTGGCGCGCTTCGCGCCTTTGCGTGAACCGAAAGCGAGGTGCTAATTGAACCACCTCGCCCGAGATATCACGCGAAGACGCGAAGGTCGCAAAGAGAAAATTTCTTGAATCTTGGCGTCTCTTGGCGCACTTAGCGCTTTCGCGTGAACCGAAAGCGAGGTGCTAACTGAACCACCTCGCCCGAGATATCACGCGAAGACGCGAAGGTCGCAAAGAAAAATTTGTTTCACTCTTGGCGTTTCTTGGCGCGCTTCGCGCCTTCGCGAGAACCGAAAGCGAGGCGCCAAAAGACCCCTCGCTCGCAGCGATTCACGCGCGCCCGCTCTTGGGCCAGTCGTAGTCGAGGACCTCGGCCGAGCCCTCCGCCACATCGGCCCAGCGCCCGACCGGCAACCCCAGGTGGGCGATGGCGGCGGTCGGGTATTTGCCCAGCCGCAGATCGGACAGCGCATGCAACAGCTCGTGCAGCGCCGGATTGTGACCCACAACGGCGGCGCGCTCGACGCCCTCATCGATGCGGCGGATCACCTTGAGCACGTCCTGGACGCGCTCGGTATAGAGCTGGGGCGCGACGACGACACGATCGCCGCCGAGACCGGCGGCCGCCGCCAGGCGCTCGGCCGTGTCGAGCGCGCGCCTCGCATCCGAGGTGACGATGCGCTCGGGCACGCTCGCACGGGCGGCCAGCCGGGCGCCCATCGTGTCGGCCGCCTGCTCGCCCCGTGGCTTGAGGCGGCGCTCATGGTCTGCCTCGTTGGGCTCGTCCCAGCCGGACTTGCCGTGGCGCACGATCAGCAGCTCTTTCATCGGCGTTCACTCCCCGCGCGCCAACGCAGACCGCCGTCGATCGACCAGAAGAGCCCCGCCCCGATGGCCAACGCCAGCGCGAGCCAGAGCACCGCGATGGCGCCGAAGAGATCGGGGGCGCGCATCATCATCGACATCAGCGACTCCTGATAATAGAAGAACCACTGATGATCGGGCGGGAACAAGCGCTGATGTAGCCAATAGAACACCTCGGTCGGCCCCAGCGCCAGGATCACCGCAGCCAGCCCGGCGACGCCGATCGCCGCGCCAGCGCCGAAGTAGCGGGCGGGCGGCGGACGGGCGCGACGCAGAGCGATCGCTGCCGTGAGCACCACGAGCCCGGCCAAGGCCGCCCACCCGAGGCGCTCGAAACGCCGCACCCAGTCGGCGACGTCGTTGAGGTGCCGGACCTCGGCCTCGGTGAGCACCAGCCCCAGGACCCGCCCGTCCGGGGCCCGGTAGCGCAGCTTGGCCAGCCCCGCGCCCTGGTTACGGATGGCCTCGGCGATCGCCGCGAATATGCGCTCGCGCTCGGCGCGCGTGGTCCGGTGGAAGCCGGGGCGGACATCGTTCTCCGGGCCGTAGCGCTCGATGGTGGCGCCCAACCCGAGCGCGTCGTAGAGCACCGGATAGGCGAAGTCGACCGCGGCCAGGCCACGCCATGCGATGAATAGGCTCGACAGGACAATCGCGAGCGCGAACAGCGACCACAACGCCGTCCGCCCCGGCGCGATGCGCGGACCCGCGCTCACCCCCGCCTCACGCGCGCGGCCGGGCCGTGGGCCGCGCCCATGTCAGGCACTATCCGGATCAGTCTTGGCGCGCTGCCAGCGGCGCTCGAGCTCGTCGAGCGGCTGCTCTTGCGGCTGGCGCCCCTCGGCGGCCAACGCCGCTTCCAGTGCCCGAAAGCGCTGCTCGAAGCGATCGTTGGCGCGGCGCAGCGCGGTCTCGGCATCGACGCCGTGATGCCGAGCCAGATTGACCGCAGCGAACAACAAATCACCGATCTCGGCCTCGGTGGCGGCGGGCTCGCCCGCGGCCCGGGCCACCTCGGCGAGCTCCTCGCGCACCTTGGCCGCCGGCCCGTCGGCGTCCGGCCAATCGAAACCCGCGCGCGCGGCGCGCTTGCTCAGCTTCTGGGCCCGCGCGGGCGCCGGCAACCCGCGCGTGACACCGGCGAGTGCGCTATCGTCGGTCTCGCCCTTGCGCGCGCGCTCGGCAGCCTTGGCCGCCTCCCAGTCGGCTTCCCGAGTGCTCTCGTCACCGGGGCCACTCGTGCCGAAGACGTGCGGATGGCGCCGAACCAACTTGTCCGCGAGGCCCGTGGCCACCTCGTCGAAATCGAAGTGGCCGGCCTCGTGCGCCATTTGGGCGTGATAGACGACCTGCAGCAGCAGATCACCGAGTTCGTCGCGTAGGCCCGCGGTGTCGCCCCGCTCGATGGCGTCGGCGACCTCATAAGCCTCCTCGATGGTATGGGGAGCGATGCTGGCGAAGTCCTGGGCGATGTCCCACGGGCAGCCGCTGTCCGGATCCCGCAGCTGCGCCATGATGGCCCGTACGCGCTCGATCGGAGTCATTGCCGGGGCGCGCGGCTCAGAAGGTGATGCGGATCCCGACATGGAAATTGTCGTCGAGCTCCACCTCACCGCCATTGTCGAGATCGGGCTCGAGGAAGCGGTAGCCGATGTAGCCGCGTGTTGAGGGCATGACCTCGACCTCGAAGCGCGCCATCACTTCGCGCAAGTCCTCGGTGTCACCGAAGCTGGTGATGCTCGGTGCGCCGTAGCCCTCGAGCGCCACCGCCATGGGCGTCTGCGAAGGGATCAGATAGCGCAGCAGGCCCCCGATGGCGATTGCGCCAACGGTCTCGTCGGTGCGGTCGACATTGCCACCGTAAGCCTTCGCACCGATGCCGAACTGCAGGTTGTTGCTGCGGCCGGGATTGCTCGTGACCAGCAGGTTACCTGTGCCAAGGACGTCGTCGGCCTCATTGAAGAACACCCCGACGCCGACGTCCGCGCCGCCGTAGCCGAGGCTACCGGAGTCGGTCAGATACTGCAGGTGGGCCGTCTCGTCGGCCAGGCTGATGTCGATCCCGGCCGCATGGGCAGTGCTCGCGGACAACATTGCGAGGCCCAGGATTGCCAAGCGGATGTGCATTGAGGCTACGACCCCTTGTCTTGAATTTGGGGCAATGGTAGAAGCGCGCTGCGGCCGAATCAAGCAAAACCCCAAGATTTTGGGGCCCAATACACCGATCAACACTAGAGCTAGCCGTTCCAGGGATTAACCGATGCCACCCGACGCGCGTGAGTCCGCCCTTCGCCAATGGCTGCATGCCCAAGGGGTCTACCTCGTCGGCGATCTGACCATCGCCTCGGCGGACGCCAGCGCCCGGCGCTACTTCCGCGTGCCGGTGCCTCGGGGCACGCGCATTGCGATGGATGCCCCGCCCGAGCGCGAGGACACCACCGCGTTCGTCGATATCGCCGAGCGCCTCGCACGGGCCGGCATCCACGTACCGGCGATCGAGGCGCACGACCCCGCTCAGGGGTTCGTCTTGATGACGGACATGGGCGACACGCCCTTCATCGACCGCCTCGACGACCCCGCTGCGCCCGAGCTCATGGACGCGGCGGTCGACACCCTCGTGCAGATGCAGGTGGCGACCCCCAGCGCCGATTTGCCGCCCTACGACGCCGAGCGCTTGCGCGCCGAGCTCGAGCTCTTCCCGGGCTGGTATGTGCGCACCCATCTCGGGCTGGAACCCGAGGCGCACTGGTGGCGGCGATGGGCGACCGTGCGCGAGCACCTCATCGAGCAGGCACTCGAGCAGCCTCGGGTGTTCGTCCATCGTGACTACATGGCGCGCAATCTCATGGTCACGACACCTTGCCCGGGGGTGCTCGACTTCCAGGACGCCGTTCGCGGGCCGATCACCTACGATCTCGCCTGCCTTCTGCGCGACGCGTTCGCCTCCTGGGACGCGGCGCACGAGGACCGTTTGATCGCGCGCTATCGCACGCGCGCGGCGGCGGCAGGCCTGCCCGTGCCCGGCGAGGGCGAGGCCTTCGAGCGCATGCTGGCGACCATGGCCGCCCAACGCCACCTGAAGGTGCTCGGCATCTTCGCGCGCCTGCATCACCGCGATGGCAAGCCGCGCTACATCGGTGACGCCCCCCGTTTCCTCGCCTACCTCGAAGCCGAGGCCACCGTGGTCCCGGCGCTACAGCCGCTGCGCGAGCTACTGGCCGAGCTGGGCACTGGGGCGTGCCCGTGAAGGCGATGATCCTGGCCGCGGGTCGCGGCACACGCTTGCGCCCGGTCACCGATCGGCTACCCAAGCCGCTGCTGCCGGTTGCCGGTGAGCCCTTGATCGACCGCCATCTGCGTGCGCTGGCGGCCGCAGGCTTCGACGAGATTGTGATCAACATCGCGTGGCTCGGCAGAGCGATCCGCGAGCACGTGGGCGACGGCAGCGCTTGGGGGGTGACGGTGCACTACAGCGACGAGGGCGAGCACCCGCTGGAGACGGCCGGCGGTATCCGCCATGCCCTGCAATGCCTGCGGCCCGGACCGTTCGTCGTCGTCAACGGCGACGTCGTCACCGACTACCCGTTCGAGCGCCTGGCGCTGGCCCCCGATGACTACGCAAGGCTCGTGCTCGTGCCCAACCCGGCCCCTCGAGCGGATGGCGATTTCGCCCTCGCGGGCGACCGCGTCGCGGTGGAACCGCCGCCGCGGCTCACCTTTGCCGGTGTCGGTGTCTACTCACCGGCGTTGTTCGACGACCTCGATCACGGCGAGCAACGCCTGGCACCGCTACTCGCCCGCGCGGCGTGCCTGTCACGGCTGGCAGGGGAGCACTACACGGGGCTGTGGCACGACGTGGGCACACTCGCACGCTGGCATGCGGCCGAGGCCGCGCTGACCGCCAACACCCCAATCACGCCATCATCTCCGGCATCATGAGCGCCCAGCGGCGCGCGTGAGCTGCGGGGAGGCGGCCCATGGGTCGGGACATCGAGACCAGCGAATTCAGCGAGGACGACTTTCGGGCCTTCGCCGAGCGCCTCGACACCGAGACGCGCCTGTTCGAGCGCTGGCTCAACGACGGCGAGCTCAGCGAGGCGGAACCGGTTGGCGGCTTCGAGCTGGAGGCGTGGCTGACCCATCCCGACTGGACGCCGGCGACCCGCAACGACGCCCTGCTCGAGCGCATGCAGGATCCCTTCCTCACCACCGAGCTCGCGCGCTACAACATCGAGCTCAACACCCTGCCGCGGCGCATGACGGGCGACGCCCTCGAGCGCATGCAGCTGGGGCTCGAGGACACGTGGCGGCGCACACGCAACGGCGCCGCCGCCCTCGGGCTGCGCCTGCTCATGATCGGGATCCTGCCGACCCTGCGCCAGGCCGAGGTCGGGCGCGCCAGCATGACACCGATGCCGCGCTTCGCTGCGCTCAACGACCAAGTGCTGCGCCAGCGCGGCGGCCGCGCGCTGCACATCGACATCACCGGGCGCGAGCGCCTGTTCACCGAGCATCCCGATGTGATGCTGGAGTCGGCGGCGACTTCGTTCCAGGTGCATCTGCAAGTCCCCGCCAGTCGGGCGGTGGCATATTACAACGCGGCGATGCTGGTCTCGGGCCCCGTTGTCGCCGCCACGGCGAACTCGCCCTATCTCTTCGGCCGCGACCTGTGGGACGAGACGCGCATCCCACTGTTCGAGCAGGCCGTCGAGAGCGGCGGGGTCGGCGGCGCCGCGCACGGGCCGCCGCGGCGCGTCGGCTTCGGCTCGGGCTATGTGCGACGCTCGGTGGCCGAGGTCTTTCGCGAGAATCGCGACCACTTCCCGGTGCTCCTGCCCATGGTATCGGCCGCGGACGCGGCCGCCGCGATGAGCCATCTTCAGCTGCAAAACGGCACCATCTGGCGCTGGAATCGACCGCTCGTGGGCGCCGACGATGACGGCACACCGCACGTGCGCATCGAGCACCGGATCATACCGGGTGGCCCCAGTGCGATCGACGAGATCGCCAATGCCGCGCTGTTCTTCGGCCTCGCCCATTACTACGCGGTGCTCGCCGAGGCGTCGCCCCATCAGCAGCTCGCGTTCGCCAGCGCGCGCGACAACTTCTACGCCTGCGCCCGCCGTGGGCTTCACGCGCGCGCGGTCTGGAGCGACGGCAGCGCACACCCCATCGCGCGCCTGTTGCGCAATCGCCTTTTGCCCCAAGCCCGCCAAGGACTGCAAGACCTCGGCCTCAACGACGGTGACATCGACACCTATCTCGGCATCATCGACGAGCGCGTGCGCACCGGCTACAACGGTGCCACTTGGCAGCGGGCCTGGGTCGCACGCCACGGCGCCGATATGACGGCCCTCACAGAGGCCTATGCGGCGCGGCAGGCGACGGGGCAGCCGGCGCACGAGTGGCCCTTGTAGCGCGCCCTTGCTCAACCGTCTCGACCACCTGCCCGAGGGTTTGCTCGAGGCCACAGCGCCGCGGCTCCACCGTGTGCTGTCAGAGCCCACGCTGCTCCGCCTGGCGGGCCGCGGTGGCCCGGCCCTGTTGGTCGTCGTGCTGCAGCACGGCAACGAGGACACCGGCCTGACCGCCGTCCAGCGCTTGCTGCGTGGCTATGAGGGGGCGCTCTTGCCCCGCCCGCTATGGCTGTTCGTCGCCAACCCACAGGCGGCGCGCCACGGCACGCGGGCACGCCCGCGGGGCCCCGATCTCAACCGGTGCTGGCCCGGAACGGGCGAGTCGGGATGGCCCGAGATCACCATGCTGCGCGAGGTCGTCGACACGGTCGCACGCGAGCCGCTTCTGGCGAGCATCGACATCCACAACACCACGGGTGTGAGCCCCTACCATGGCGGCATCAATCGGCTGTCGCGGCGATTCCTGCAGCTCGGGCACTGGTTCGCGCGCACGCTGGTGTATTTCGATCGCCCGCAGGGCGTGCAGTCGCTGGCGCTCGCAGCGTATTGCCCCGCGGTCACACTCGAATGCGGTCGCCCCGGTAACGCGGATGCCGCCGAGCACACGCGGCGTTTCCTACAGCATTGCCTCGAGTGCGAGGCGATTCCCGACGAGGCACCGACGCCCGGCGCCATCGACCTGTATCGCAGCATCGCGCGCGTGTTCGTCGCCGACAGCGTCGACTTCGCCTTCGGCTACCAGGCCCGGGCCTCGCTCGCACTCGATCCGCGCCTCGATGAGCTCAACTTCCGCGAGCTGCCGGCGGGCACGGTGCTAGCGCACACCCGGTGCCAATACGCCCCGGTGCGCGCGGTGGGGCCCAATGGGCTCGACTGCACCGACGAGCTATTGTCCTGGTCGGACGGGCGGTTGCGCCTGCGCCGCACGCTCATGCCGTCGTTGTTGTCGCGCGACCCCGACGTGGTGCGTGGTGACTGCCTGGGGCAATTCATGCAGCGTATGCCCCATGCCCGGCTCGAGTGACACCGCGTGCGCTCGACGTGGACGCGACCCGCGCGGGCGGCGACAATCGCGGGCGAGCGTCTTTGAGGGGATGGTATGAGCGCCGGTCGATGGGAGCGCTTGCGCGAGCAGGGCCGGCGCGCGCTACGGGGCCGCCGGCTGCGTCGCCCGGTCGGGGTTGCGCTCAGCGGCGGCGGGACCCTGGGCGCGGCTCATGTCGGCGCCCTGCGGGCGCTCCACGAGGCCGGTGTCCCCATCGAGCGCCTGGCCGGTACCAGCGTCGGCGCCGTCGCCGCGACCCTCTACGCCTTTGCTACACCCATCGACGACATCGAGCGCATCGCCCGGGAGATGCGGTGGCTCTCGATCTCGAGCTTCACGCCTTCGCGGTTGGGGCTGCTCACCAATCGGCGCCTCGGCGCGATATTACGCGAGGCCATCGGCTCACCCTGTTTCGAGGATGCACGCATCCCGTTGGCGGCGGTCGCCACCGACATCTCCTCGGGCGAGCGCATCGTCCTGGACAGCGGCGATGTCATATCGGCGGTCATGGCGAGCGCCTGCGTACCGGGGATTTTCCAGCCGGTCGAGCGCGACGGGCGTCTGCTCGTCGACGGCGGCCTGGTGGAGAACCTGCCCACCTCGCTGCTGCGGCCCATGGGGGCGCGCACGGTCGTGGGCGTGGACTTGAACACGGGCCGCGCCTTCAACGAGCCCGACGATGTCACCGGCGTGATCCTCAATGCCATCGACATCGCGATCAACAACGCCACGCGCCTGCAGGTGGGCGCGGGCATCGATGTGCCGATCGTTCCCCAGCTCACCGCGTACAGCCGCTTTCGCTCCGCCGGCGACCGGCTCATCCAGGAAGGCTACGACGCGGCGCACCAGGCGCTGGTCGGCTGGCGTGGCGTCGAGCACCGCTCAGACGCCTCGCCCACCTCGCCGCGCAGTTGATGCCGGCACTCGAGGAGGCGGCCGCACCAGCGCCGCCCGGTATCACGTGTAGGGAAGCGTCACGCCGCGCTGGCCCTGGTACTTGCCGCCACGATCGAGATAGGAGCTCTCGCAGGGCTCGTTGGCCTCGAGGAACACGACCTGCGCCACGCCCTCGTTGGCATAGACCTTGGCCGGCAGGGTCGTGGTGTTCGAGAATTCCAGCGTGATGTGGCCCTCCCACTCGGGCTCGAGCGGCGTCACATTCACGATGATGCCGCAACGCGCGTAGGTCGACTTACCCAGGCAGATGGTGAGCACGTTCCGCGGGATCCGGAAATACTCCACGGTGCTCGCGAGGGCGAACGAGTTCGGCGGGATGATGCAGGACTCACCCTCGACGTTGACGAAGCTGCGCTCGTCAAAGCCCTTGGGGTCCACGATCGCCGAGTTGATGTTGGTGAACACCTTGAAATAGGTCGAGCAGCGCACGTCGTAGCCGTAGCTCGAGGTGCCGTACGACACGATCTTGCCGTTTTCGTTCGCGCGCACCTGCCCGGGCTCGAACGGCTCGATCATGCCGTGCGCCTCGGCCATGTGCCGGATCCAGTGATCAGCCTTGACGGTCACTTTCGACCTCCTCGCCCACGAACGCGGTCGATTATGGCACAGCCGCGGGTGTGCGACAGCGCTTGGCACAACGCACGCTCGCCGCACGCGAAGCCGCGGGGAACGTGAAAGGGTGCTCGGTTCCTGGAGAAAGTGCTCGCGGCCTCCGCGCCTTGGCGTGACCCGATCACCGAGCGGCGACGGCATCGCACAGCCGCCCCGGACAAAGCTGTGCCGCGACTCGCGCACCAGCGTTGCAGGGACACGCCGGGGCAGTCCTTCGGCCCTTCGCCGTCCGGTCTCGCCAGGGCGCGAAGCGCGCGAAGGGATCGCGGTTTCTCCGGATGCTTCGCCGCCCTGGCACCTTGGCATGATCCCATAAACGAGGGGCGACGGAATCCCAGCCGCAGCGGGGCCGCCCATCGGAGTGTCGGGCCCAAACTGCAGCGGCTCTTTGCGCTACCTCCCTATCGGCCCGCGCGAAGGCGCCAACAACGACAACAGTGCTTGTCTCCTTCGCGCGCTGGCGTGATCCCATCAGCGACGGGCGCAGGAATCCCCACGGCGCCGCGGCTCGCCCAGAATAAAAAAGCCCGACCGCCGAGCGGTCGGGCCTTCATCGCACCTCGTTCGGTCGAATCGATGTGCTTACTTCGAGGCCATGTTACCGGTGACCCAGTAGTTCACGCGGGCCTCGTTGTTGTTGATGTACTCGGTCACGGCCTCCTCATAGGAGTTCTGCCGTGCGTTGTACATCGCCGCCTGCAGATCGTCGATCGGGATCCACATGCGCGAGACCATCGTCGCGGCGTCGATGTTCTCCTGGTAGAAGCCTTCACGCGCGATGGCGTGGATGCGCTCCCAGGAGCCAAGGACGCCCTTGGGGTCGTCGATGTAGCGCAGATCCCAGGCGCCGAACTTCCAGTGCGGGCTCCAGCCGGTCACGACGATCCAGTCGTCATTCTTGACCGCCCGCTTGAGCGCCGCGGTCATGCCCGCGCCACTGGAGATCTGCAGATCGTAGTCGAGGTTGTACTCCTCGACGGCCTTCTTCGACAGGCGGGTCAGACCCGCGCCCGGGTCGATGCCGGTGATCTGGCCATCGAGCTTGCTGCGGACTTCGTCGTTCTTGAGGTCCTCGATCGAGCTGATCTTGTTCTCCGGGATGTACTCGGGAACGATCCAGCCGAGCTTGGCGTGGTCGTAGAGCAGGCCGAGATCGACCACATCACCGCCGACCTTGTCCATGTAATCCGAGTGCGTGCCCGGAAGCCAGGACATCAGCATCAGGTCGATGTCGCCGCTGGCAACGCCTTGGTATTGCGGCGCGATGTCGGTCTGAACCAACTCCACATCCTGGTCCATCCGCTCCTCGAGGATGCGGTTGGCCAGTTTGGTGACGAACTCGGCGTCCGACCACGCGGTCCAGCCGATGCGGACCTTGTTATGCGCGTCCGCGTTGGCGCTCGTCGTTACACCGAGCGCCAGCGCCGATACGGCGAGCACACTCGAGATTCGTTTCCACATAGCACGACTCCTTAAGTCATTTGCTTGGCCTGAATGACGTCGTTACACGCCTTTGTAATCGCAGCCGCTCGCGGTTGCGCGCGGCCAAACCCGGCGGCGGGAGACACCCGCCGCCGGGCGAACGACGGACCCGCCGGTCAGGCCTGAGAGCCAGCGGGCTTGGTCGATTCCTCTTCCGCCTCGGCGGCCGGCGGCCCGCCCATCAACGCTTGCTTGGCGCGCTGAATAAGGCCGCCACCGCCGGCACCCGCCTTGTTCGGGTCACCGAAGGTCTGGGTGAGGCGATCCAGCAGGATGGCGATGAGCACCACGCCGAGCCCGCCTTCGAAGCCGAGTCCGACGTTGAGTCGCTGAATGCCCGTGAGCACGACATTGCCCAGACCGCCCGCGCCGATCATCGACGCGATGACGACCATCGACAGCGACAGCATGATGGTCTGATTGACGCCCTGCATGATCGTGGGCATCGCCAGCGGCATCTGGACCTTGGTCAACAACTGGCGCGGCGTGCAGCCAAACGCCAGCCCGGCCTCGATGTTCTCCTCGCTCACCTGGCGAATCCCCAGGTTCGTCAGGCGTACCGCGGGCGGCATCGCGAACACCACCGTGGCGATGGTGCCGGGCACTTTACCCAGACCGAAGAAAATGGCCGCCGGGATCAGGTACACGAAAGGCGGCATTGTCTGCATCAGGTCCAGGACCGGGCGTACCAGCCTCTCGACCGTATCGTTGCGTGACATGGCGATCCCGATGGGCACGCCGACGACGATGGCCACGATGCTCGCGCTGATCACGAGCGCGACGGTCGACATCGTCTCCTGCCAGAGCGTCATTTCCCAGAAGAGCAGG
Source organism: uncultured Ectothiorhodospiraceae bacterium (assembly GCA_964445325.1). GTDB lineage: Bacteria > Pseudomonadota > Gammaproteobacteria > XJ16 > Halofilaceae > Halofilum. The sequence continues at coordinate 22,883 of CAYUKN010000012.1, read as the reverse complement.
ACCGATACCACACAAAAGATGCCGAAGCCGATGCCGACACGCCATAGCCCAAGGATGACGAGCAACGCAGCAGCGAAGTACGGGTCGAGCCAAAGCAACAAGCTCTCGAGATTGATGACGACGGCTTCGATGATCGCCGAGATCGCATCGAGGAGCCAGCCGAGATTGTCCTGAATCCACGAGACGACGACGTCGACCACACCGCCGATGTCGACATTCAGTAGTTGGGGGTTCTTCGTTTCGGCCATGGTAGTTACCCCGTCCGGTCGAGCGTTTGCAGCAGCGCGCGCTGCGACACGCTGCCCAAGTATTTACCGCCGCTGTCGACGACGGGTGCGGGCATCTCCAGATAGGCGACCCGATGCAGTACCTCGTTGAGCCCCTCCTCGGCGTTTGCCGGCTCGGCGCCGGGTACCATGGCCGATTGCAGATCCTTTGCGGCTGCCAAGGTGTCGCGTGTCACGATGCCTTGATAGCGGCCCTGCCCATCGACGACCACCCCGCTGGCATAGCCCTCGCGCTCGAGCTGCTCACGTACCTGCTGCGGGCTCGCACTGCTGTCGCTGATCAGGCTCGCGGCGTCGTCGCGGGCGAGATCCTCGCCCGTGAACACCTTGGTGACATCGACACCGTGGAAGAACGAGCGCACGTACTCGTCGGCCGGATTGGTCACGATCTCGTCGGGCGAGCCGATCTGGACCACCTTGCCCTGCTCCATGATGGCGATCCGATCGCCGATCCGCATGGCCTCATCGAGGTCGTGCGAGATGAATACGACCGTGCGCCGCTCCTGCTTTTGCAGCTCGAGCAGCTCGTCCTGCATCTGGGTGCGGATGAGCGGATCGAGCGCGGAGAACGCCTCGTCCATCAGCAGGATCTCGGGATCGACCGTGAGCGCCCGCGCCAATCCCACACGCTGTTTCATGCCGCCGGAGAGCTCGCTGGGGAAGCTGTTGGCGTTGGCCTTCAGGCCTACTTGCTCGAGCGCCTTGAGGGCTCGTTTCTCGCGCTCTTCGCGCTCGTGACCGCCAATCTCGAGTCCGAAGGCCGCGTTCTGCAGGACGGTCTGGTGCGGCATGAGGGCGAAGGACTGGAACACCATGCTCATGCGTTTGCGACGCAACTCGATGAGCTCGTCCTTCGACATCTGGGTGATGTCCTCGCCCATTACCTTCACGGCACCGTAGGTCGGATCGATCAGGCGATTGAGCATCCGCACCATCGTCGACTTGCCCGAGCCGGACAAGCCCATCACGACGAAGATCTCGCCTTCCTGGATGGCGAAGGATGCCTGTTGTACACCGACCGTTTGCCCCGTCTGGGCGAAAATCTCTTCTTTGTCGTAGCCGTCCTCGATCATCTGTCGGGCGACTTCGGGTTTGCCGCCGAAGATCTTGTAGACGTCCTCGACAAGGAGTTTATCGGTCATAATCGGCCCTTGTGGTTAGAGCTCTTGGGAGGATGATCAAGTATAAACGGGGCAACCCCTCTCCGGCCTACCCCTCTAACGGTGCCATGATCGCGAAATAACCCCCCTTCGACAAGCGCTGGGGATCCTCATTACCGGACGTCAGCAATAAATTTGTTATGACAATACAAAAGAACTATGAAGAAAAGTAATCAAAAGCGCCCTAACCGTCCCAATGGTCGTGGGCTCGGCGGCCCCAGGGGCCGCCCGTGCGGTGCTGGCGGGGCGGCGATACGAGTCAGCCGCCCGCTTTGTCGCCCCAGAGCTCGCGCAAGCGCGCGGCACGCCCGCAAGCCTTCTTGTAGAACTTGTAGCGGGTGGGATTCTTGACGTAGTAGTTCTGGTGGGACTCTTCGGCGCGATAGAACGGCCCCGCGGCCTTGATGGGCGTGACCACGGGCCCGGGCAACTCGCCCGACGCCTCGATGGACTGCTTCGACTGCTCGGCCAGGCGCTTCTGGCGCTCACTGTGGTAGAAGACGCCGGTGCGGTATTGCGATCCCTTGTCGCAGAACTGGCGATCCTCGACGGTGGGATCGATGTTGTACCAGAACACATCGAGCAGTCGCTCGTAATCGACGACATCGGGATCGTAATGCACACGCACGGCCTCGGTATGGCCGGTAGCACCACTCGAGACCTGACCATAGGTGGGATCCTCGATGTCGCCGTCGGTGTAGCCCGAGATGGTCGCCTCGACCCCGTCGACCTGGTCGAAGGCCTCCTCGACGCACCAGAAACAGCCCCCGGCGAAGGTCGCCTGGGACAGCCCGTCGGGGGGTTGCTCGACGGTCTCGGCTCCTGCGCTCACGGCGAAGCCCGCGAGCAACGCGGCCAGCAGCATACGGATCATGGATGGTCCTCCGGTTGTGGCTCCGCCGAGTAAGACCCGGCCCGCCGTGCTCAAGTTCCCGCGGATTCGAGCACCCCGGCGGCCTGCTCGTCGGCGTGGTACGACGAGCGCACCATCGGTCCGCTGGCGACGTGGTCGAAGCCCATGTCGTAACCGATATCCCGCAGCCGGTCGAACTCGTCCGGGTGGACGTAGCGCGCCACGGGCAGGTGCGCGGGACTCGGCTGCAGGTATTGACCGATGGTCAGCATACGGCAGTCGTTGGCACGCAAGTCGTGCATGACCTGCTCGACCTCATCGATGGTCTCGCCGAGCCCCACCATCAGCCCCGACTTGGACGGGATCGTGGGGTTGCGCTGGCGGAAGGCGTGGAGCAGCTCGAGCGAGCCCGCATAGCTGGAGGCGGGCCGGGCCGTGCTGTAGAGCCGCGGCACCGTCTCGACGTTGTGGTTGAAGACATCGGGCCGGGCATCGTCGAGGATATCCAGCGCCGCCTCGATGCGATGGCGGAAGTCGGGCGTGAGGATCTCGATGCGCGTGCCCGGCGTGCGGGCCCGGATCTCGCGGATGCATTCGGCGAACTGGGTGGCGCCCCGATCGGCCAGATCATCGCGATCGACCGAGGTGATCACGACATAGTCCAATCCCAGCGCCTCCACCGTATCGGCCAGATTGCTTGGCTCCTGCGGATCGGGCGCGTCCGGGCGGCCCGTCGCCACGTCGCAGAAACGGCAACGGCGCGTGCAGATATCGCCCAGGATCATAAACGTGGCCGTGCCCTTGGCGAAGCATTCGCCCAGATTGGGGCAGGCTGCTTCCTCGCACACCGAGTGCAGATTCTTCTCGCGCAGGATCCGCTTGATCTGGCGTACGCGCGGATGGACCTGCGCCTTGGCCCGGATCCACGAGGGCTTGCGCTGGGGCTTTTGCGGTGCCTCACCCTCGACCTGGACGGGGATGGTGCGGATCTTGTCGGAGGCGCGGCGGTGACCCGCCGGATCCATTCGAGACGGCGAAACGTAGCGATCGGCTTCGGTCATACGGACTCCAGGATGGGTGACGGCGCGACGACGCCCGCGTGGCCCAGGCGCCTTGCGAGGATCGCGACGAGGTCATCGGCGAGCCCCGCGGCATCGGACGCGACGCCCTCGTCGGCGGCCCGCGTCACGCGCATTTCACGATAGCCACACGGATCGATGCGGGCAAACGGCCCGAGATCACAATCGACATTGAGCGCGAGGCCGTGGAAGCTGCAGCCGCGGCGCACGCGCAAGCCCAGGGCGGCGATCTTGCGGCCGCTGACGTAGACCCCGGGCGCGCCCGCGTGGGTCACGGCGACCACCCCGTGGCGGGCCAACAGCTCGATGATCGCGTCCTCCAGCTCGCTCACGAGCCGGCGCACCCCGATGCCGATGCGCTGCAGATCGAGCAAGGTATAGACCACCAGCTGGCCCGGTCCGTGGTAGGTCACCTGCCCGCCCCGGTCGATTGCCACCACGGGGATGTCGCCCGGGGCGTGGACGTGCTCGCGCGAGGCCGCCCGCCCCAGCGTGTAGACGGGCGGATGCTCGAGGCACCACACCTCGTCAGGCGTTTGGGCGTCGCGGCCCGCGGTGAACGCAGCCATGGCCTGCCAAGTGGGCGTGTAGCCCACACGGCCCCAGCGGCGCATCAACAGGTCTGCGGCCATGACCCACCCCCTAGAGCGCGAACAACACGCGCTCCTCGGCGGTTAGCGTGTAGTAGATGCTGTCGAGCTGCGCCCGACTCTGCGCGCGCACCGTGACAGTCACCGCGAGGTAGCGCCCGCCCCGGCTGGGCCGCGTGTGAACAGCGGCGGCCGTGACCTCGGGCGCGTGCTGCTGGACGAGGCCCATGACGAGGTCGCGGAAATCGCCCGTGTCATGGCCGAACGCCTTGACGGGGAAGTCGCAGGGAAACTCGAACAGGGTGTCTTCTTCGCTCATAACACGCCGCAGGGCGCCGACGAGCACCCGTTTGGATCGCGTTTCAGTCTAGCACAGCGCGCATCGGCGCCCGCTCAACCGAACCACTGCCAGACGGTGTCGAGCGCGCGCTGGAAGAGGTTGCCCGCCGGGACCGTCTCGAGCGCCACCAGCGGTGCCTGGGCGATGCTGTCGCCATCCAGATACACCCGCACCATCCCGATCTGCTCCCCCTTGTCCACTGGGGCCGTCAAGCTCCCCGGCAACGCCATCTCGGCCTCGAGGTCCTGGTAGCGGTTCTTCGGGATCGTCACCCGCAGCGCGTCGCTGACGCCGAGCGGGATCTGGTCACGCGCCCCTTTCCATATCCGGGCCTGATCGAGGACTTCGCCGCCGGCGTAAAGCTCGTGTCGCTCGTGGAACCGGAACCCCCACGACAGCAGTGCGCGGCTGTCCTCCGCTCGCTTCTGCGCGCTCGGCGCCCCCATGACGACGCTGATCAAACGCATACCATCGCGCTCGGCCGAGGCGGCCAGGCAGTACTGGGCTTGCTGCGTGTAGCCCGTCTTGAGCCCGTCGACATGGGGATCGCTCCACAACAGTTCGTTGCGGTTGTACTGCTCGATGTCGTTGTAGGTGAACGAGCGCTTGTCGTAGCGATCGTAGCGCTCGGGAAAACGCTGGATGATCGCGCGCGACAGCAGCGCGAGATCGCGTGCGCTGGCGTAGTGCTCGTCGGCGGCGAGTCCTTCGGGATTCTCGAAATGGGTGTTCTCGAGGCCGAGCTCGTCGGCGAAATGGTTCATCTGCTCGACGAAGGCGGCCTCGCTGCCGGCGACATACTCGGCGAGCGCCACCGAGGCGTCGTTGCCCGATTGGACCACGAGGCCGTCGAGGAGCTCGTCGACCGTCGCCTTGGTTCCGACCTCGAGGAACATCTGCGAGCCGCCCATGCGCCAGGCCTTCTCGCTGATCGGGACCTCGTCGTCCATCGAGATCGAGCCGTCGGCCAAGGCCTCGTAGACCACGTAGGCCGTCATCAGCTTGGTCAGGCTCGCCGGCCCCATCCGCTTGTCCGGCTGATTCGCCGCGAGGACTTCGCCGCTGGCCGCCTCCATCAACACGTGGGTCTGGGCGGACAGTGTGGGCGAGCTCGGGACATTGCTCGCCCACGCGCTGGGGCCGAGGGTCAGGGCGATGAGCAGGATCAACGAGCCGATGCAGCGGTTCATGGGGCTCCCAAGGGTACGGGCCGGGGGTCAACGGATAGCCGTGGATTGTAGCGCGGGGCGACGGGCTCGGACAGCGCGCCCGGTTAGTCCCGCACCACGCGAATGGTGTCGATACCGGCGCGCTCGAGTTTGGCGCGCACCGCGCGCCGCGTCTGCGCGTTCGCCAGCGGCCCCACCCGTACCCGATAGATGCGCTCGCCCGAGCGGGTGCGGCCCCGCTCGACCTCGACGGCACGGACGTCGGCTCCCTGGATGCGCGCGCGCAGGGTCTGGGCGTTGGCGAACCGGGCGAACGCGCCCACCTGGAAATACACCGCCCCGGCGGCCCCCTCCAGCGGCTCGGCACTGCCCGAGGGCTCGCCATTCTCCCGGCCCGCGCGGGGGCTTGCCTCGTCGGTGTCGCCGGAACCCGGGTCCGTGAGCGCACGCACCCGGACCCGCGCGGTGCCCACGTCGAGCACGTCGAGGCGCGCCGCCGCTGCATACGACAGGTCGATCAAGCGGTTCTCGTGGAACGGGCCCCGGTCATTGATGCGCACCACCACGCTGCGCCCGTTCTCCAGATTGGTCACGCGCGCGTAAGTGGGCAGCGGCAGCGTCCGATGCGCCGCCGTCATCGTGTACATATCGTAGCGCTCGCCCGACGACGTCAAGCGACCATGGAACTTGCGCCCGTACCAGGAGGCGCGGCCCTCGGCGACGTAGCCGGCCGAGCTATCGCGGACCTCGTAACGCTCGCCGTGGACGACGTAGCTGCCGGGATTGCCGGATTCGCTCTTGGGCTCCTGCTTGGGCACGGCATCCGGGATCGCCTCGGCGTCGATCGCCGCCCCGGGGCCATCCCCGGGCGCAGCCGTGCGCACGCTGCAACCGGCAACCGCCAGCAAAACGCCACCGGCAAGCCCCATGGCGGCGACGACGCCCGACCTCATCCACCCCCCGATCGCCCCAGCCGGCGCTCGATGCCGCGCGCCACCTGGTGCACGGCGAGGGCGTAGAGCGGGCTGTGATTGTAGCGGGTGATCACGTAGAAGTTGGTGCGTCCGACCCAGACCTGGGTCCCTTCGCTGCCCTCGACCTCGACGACACTGACGCGCCGGTGCTCATCGGGCATGGGATCGACGCGGATGCCGGCCCGGCGCAGCTCGTCGGCCGATACGCCGGGCTGCAATCCGCGTTCGGCGAGCACTCGATGGTCGCCCGCGGCATCGTCGGCGCGGTGGACCACTGCCTCGCCCGCTTGCCAGCCGTGGCGAGCCAAATACGCCGCGACGCTGCCAATGGCGTCGGCGCTCGAGCCCCACAGGTCGCGCTCGCCGTCGCCGTCGAAATCGACCGCGTAGTGGCGGTAGCTGCTGGCGATGAACTGGGGCATGCCCATCGCCCCGGCGTAGGAGCCCTCCACCGAGCGCGGCGCCAAGCCCTCCTCGCGCGCCAGCAGCAGAAACGCCTCCAGCTCGCGCTCGAAGAACGAGGCACGCGGGGGATAGTCGAACGCCAGGGTGGCCAGTGTATCGAGCACGGGGTGGTCGCCGGCGTGCTCGCCGTAGAAGGTCTCGACCCCGAGGATGGCGGTGATGATCGCCGGCGGCACGCCGTATTCGGCCTCGGCACGGCGCAGGGTATCGGCGTGCTCGCGCGCGAACCGGGCGCCCGCCTCGATGCGCTCGGGCGTGACGAAGATGGGGCGGTAGTCCGCCCAGGGCAGCGCCTCGGCCGGCTCGCGGACCGCGTCCAACACCGCCTGCTGGTGCGCCATCTCCTCGAACAGCCCGCGCAGCTCGGCGGCATTGAAGTCGTGGCGCTCGGCCACCCGCGCGATGAAATCGCGCGCTCCGTCGGCCTCCAGCATCGACGCCGCCGCCGGCCACGGCACCGCCAGTGCGGCGAGTCCCGCCGCCAGTCCACGCCAACCCGCGAGCGCTGTCATGGAGCCAAAAGCCGCCGATACGAATGGATCGACATAATGATGCCGAAGGCGGTCAGCAAGGTCACCATCGACGTGCCGCCGTAGCTGATCAGCGGCAACGGCACCCCTACCACCGGCATCAAGCCGGTGACCATGCCGATGTTGACGAACACATACACGAAGAACGTCAACGCCAGACTACCGGCGTACAAGCGGCCGAACGAGTCCTGGGCCTGGCTGGCGATGTAGAGCGCCCGAGCGACCACGAACGCATACAGCAGCAGCAACAGGCCGGAGCCGAACAAGCCGAATTCCTCGCCCAAGACGGCGAAGATGAAATCGGTCGAGCGCTCGGGCAGGAAGTCGAGCTGGGACTGGGTGCCGTTGAGCCAGCCCTTGCCGTAGAGCCCGCCCGAGCCGATCGCGATCTTCGACTGGATGATGTGATAGCCGGCCCCCAGCGGATCGTTCTCGGGCCGCAGGAAGGTGAGCACGCGCTCGCGCTGATACTCGCGCATGAAATGCCAGACCAGCGGCACCGAGGCCGCCGCCAGGGCACCGAACAAGGCGATCAAGCGCCAGCGGATCCCCGCGAGGAAAATGGCGAAGACACCGGCGCTGACGACGAGCACCGCCGTGCCCAGATCGGGCTGACGCGCGATCAGCACCGCCGGCACCGCCAGCAGCAGGAACGCTGCCAGGACACGCCCGAACGACGGCGGCGGCGCGCGCTCGGCGAGATAGCGCGCCACCATCATGGGCACCACTACCTTCATCCCCTCGGAAGGCTGCACCCGCGTGACACCCAGATCCAGCCAGCGCTGGGCGCCACCCGCGGTCACGCCCCACAGCTCGACCCAGACCAGGGAGGCGGTGCCGAGCACGAACAACCAGGGCGCCAGCAAACGCAGGTTGGGCGGCGGTATCTGCGCGACCACGACCATCGCGGCGAGGCCCACACCGATGCGCAGGAGCTGCCGGAGCACCAGCTCCAATGACTCGCCGCCGGCGCTGTACAACGCCATCAAGCCGACGGCCAGGATCGCCAAAATGCCCAGAAGCAACGGCGGGTCGAGATGCAGCGCCCGTAGCGCGCGCGGCAGCGGCCCGCCTTGCGCACCGGGGCGGGCGACGGCCTCAGGCGTCGCCATCGTCGGCCTCCGCGGACGCGCCGGCGGTGACACCGCGTTCGTCGAGCCAGAAATCGATGAGCTTGCGCGCCACCGGGGCAGCGGCGGACGAGCCGCTACCGCCGTTCTCGACCACGACCGCGACCGCGACCCTGGGGGCGTCGGCCGGGGCGAACGCGATGAACAAGGCATGGTCGCGCAGGTGGGCGGCGATGGCGTCGGCGTCGTACTCCTCGTCCTGGCCCAGGCCGAAGACCTGGGCGGTGCCCGTCTTGCCCGCGATGGTGTACGGGCTCTTGAAACCGATGCTGCGGGCTGTGCCCCGTTCACCCTGGGTCACCCCGACCATGGCATCGATGACGTAGTCCCAGTCCGAGCCGCGCTCGAGGGTCAGCGGATCCACCGCGGGCGTGCCCGGATCGGGTTGGTCCGCGTCACCGCCGCCCTCATCGGGCATGAGCAGGCGGGGGCGCACGGGCTCGCCCCGATTGGCGAGCATGGCGGTCGCGCTCGCCAGCTGCATGGGCGTGACATTGAGAAAGCCCTGGCCGATGCCGTGGATAGGGGTCTCGCCCGGGTACCAGGGCTTGCCGCGGCTGCGCCGCTTCCATTCCCGATCCGGCACGAGCCCGCTGCGCTCACCCGGGATATCGACCCCCGTGGCCCGGCCGAAGCCGAACTTGCGCAGGAAGCTCGACATCGAATCGATTCCGAGATCCACGGCGAGGTCGTAGAACATGACGTCACAGGACTCGGTGATCGCGCCGGCGAGGTCGACCTCGCCGTGCGCCTTCCAGTCGCGATAGCGCCGGCCCGAGCCATCGAGCTGGTAGTAGCCCTTGCAATCGACCTCGCTGTCGCGGCTGCGGGCGTCGGTGTCGAGCCCGGCGAGCGCCACGAACGGCTTGATGGTCGAGCCCGGCGGGTAGTGTCCCTGGATGGTGCGGTTGAACAAGGGGCGATGGGGCGATTCGCGCAATGCGGCGTAGCGGCTGTCGCTGATGCCGTTGACGAATTGGTTGGGATCGAAGCGCGGCGTGCTCGCCAGTGCCAGGATCGCGCCGTTGCGCGGATCGAGCGCCACCGCGGCGGCGTCGCGCGGCTCGAGCAAGCGCTCGGCGAGGCGCTGGAAGCGCATGTCGAGGGTGATCCGGAGGTCGTCGCCACGCACCGGGGCCTCCTTGTCGAGCACGCGCAGCGTGCGCCCCTGGGCGTTGATCTCGACCCGGCGCACCCCGGGCTCACCGTGCAGGCGCGACTCGTAGGCCTGCTCGACACCGCGCTTGCCGATGTGGTTGGTGGCGCGGTAGGCGCTGGCATCGACGCGCTCGAGCTCGGCCTCATTGAGTCGGCCGACGTAGCCGAGCGCGTGCACGCCCGTGCGGCCATAGGGGTAGTGCCGGCTCAAGCCGGCGACGATCTCGACGCCGGCGAAACGATGGCGGTGGGCCTCGAAGCGGGCCACCTCGCGCTGGCTGAGCTGGACCCGCAGCGGGACCTCCTCGAACGGGCGCGCGCGCTGCCAAGCGCCACGCAGGCGCTCGACATCGCGCGCATCGAAGTCGATCAGCGGCTCCAGGCGCGCCAGGGTGGCGTCGAGATCGTCGACTCGCTCGGGCACCAGCGCCAGCGCGAACGTGGCCTGGTTGGACGCCAGGACGCGGCCGTCGCGGTCGCGGATCAGGCCCCGCGTGGGCGCGATGGCCTCGATGCGCACCCGGTTGTCCTTGGACAACGTGGTGTAGTGGTCGCCGGCGACGCCCTGCAGATAGACCAAGCGTGCCAGCAGCGCCGCCACCAATAACGCGATCCCAACGGCGGCGACGAGCGCCCGCCGCTGGAACAGGCTAACCTCCTCGTCGTAATCACGCAGCCGGTCGGATACGGGCATTCAAGGCCTCGCAGACGGCCCGCACCGCCGGCCATCGGCCACCGTCACGCGGCGTTGTCGTGGCGCTCGACGCTGGCACGGATCTCCGCCTTGGCCGCCTCGGCGCCATCCCAATGATCGACTCGGGCCCACTTGCCCGGCTCATTCGACTTGTACTGCTCGAAGAAGTGCGCGATGGCATCGAGCATCGACTGGGGCAAGTCGGTGTGGTGTTCGACATCCTTGTACAGTGGGGTCAGTTTGGTCTTCGGCACCGCCAGGACCTTGGCGTCGCCACCCTCCTCGTCCTCCATGTGCAACAGCCCGACCGGGCGGCACGTGATGACCACGCCGGCCATCAGAGGGGCGTGCGTGACCACCAGCAGATCCAGCGGATCGCCGTCCTCGGCCAGCGTATGCGGGATGAAGCCATAGTTGCACGGGTAGTACATGGCCGTGCCCATGAAGCGGTCGACGTGCAGGGCGCCGCTGTCCTTGTCGAGCTCGTATTTCACGGGGGCGCCGTAGGTCGGCACCTCGATGACGCCGTTGAACTCTTCGGGGCACTTGCTGCCGACTTCGATCTGCGAGATATCCATGATTGACTCCACCTCCGGTACCGCGGGTAGCCGGGCCGGCCGGCCTCGGCCAAAGCGCGCAATTATAGCCGCTGAGCCAGCGAGTCGGCCATGCGGGTGCGGGCACGCGACGATTATGCTGGCCCGCGTGGCGGCGGTATCCTGCGTCCCTTTCGGCTGCCCGGGAATCGATGGCGGTGCGCGCCCTGGCCGTTGTCTGGCTCACACTGATCGCTGCCGCCTGGCCGGGGACGGCGAGCGCCGGTGGTGGCCCCTTGTGCCCGGCACCACCGCCCGCGCGGAGCGTCGACGTCGCCGCGCCCGAGCGCTCGGGCGCGACCCGCGCCGCCGCCGACCGGGCCGAGGTCGACGGCGAAGTGACCACACTGGAAGGCGACGTCGGCATCCGCCGCGGAGCGCGCACCCTGGGCGCCGACCGCATCGTCTACCAGCGAGCGCGCGGGCGCGCGCGCGCCGGTGGCGCGCTGTTCCTCAATACGCCCGACTACGAGGTCGAGGCCGAGCGGGGCGCGTTCGACCTGGATTCAGGTGCCTTCACCGTCGAAGGGGCGCGCTACCGGGTGCCGTCGGTGCCCATGCAGGGCCGGGCCCAGCGGATCCGCCGAGACGCGCGCGCGGTCAGCGAGCTCGACGGCGCCACCTGGTCGACCTGCCCGCGCATGCAGCAGGACTGGCACATCGCGGCCACCCGCGTCACGCTCGATCCGAACACGCGCCAGGGCACCGCGCGCAACGCCTCGCTGTGGTTCAAGGGGATGCCGCTATTCTACAGCCCGTGGTTTCGCTTCCCGCTGGGCTCCGAGCGCATGACCGGCTTCCTGGCACCCACCGTGGGCAGCTCGAGCAGCTCGGGGGCCGAGGTCGCGGTGCCGTTCTACTGGAATATCGCGCCCCAGTTCGACGCCACGCTCACCCCGCGCTGGCTCGAACGCCGCGGCGGGCAGCTGCAGAGCCAGTGGCGCTGGCTGGGCCCGCTGGGTCGTTGGCAGATCGACAATGCCTACCTGCCCGACGATGACCTCACCGGCGAGGACCGGGTGCTCACACGCCTGCAACACAGCGCGCGCTTCGGGCGCTGGCGCACCCGCATCGATGCCGAGGACGCCTCCGATCCCGACTACTTCGAGGACCTGGGCAACGATCTCAGCGTCTCCAGCCAGACCCACCTGCGCCGCCGTGGCGACCTGAACTGGAGCGCGGCCCGGACCCGCTTCCGGGCCCGGGTGGAGGACTACCAAACGCTGGACGAGACCCTCGCCCCCGATCAGCGCCCGTACGCGCGCCTGCCCCAGATCACCCTCGAGCACGAGCGCGCCCTGGGGCCGCTCGACACGGGGATCGACACGGAACTGGTGCGCTTCGACCGCGACGCCAGCACCACCGCCGAGCGTCTGCGCATCGTACCCGAGGCGACCTGGCCGCTGGAGGCGCCCGGATGGTTCCTGCGCCCGCGGCTCGCCCTCGATCACACCAGCTACCGCATCGATCGCGTCACCAACGCCGGAGCAGCCGAGCGCGTCGACCGCACCGTGCCCATCACCTCGGTCGACAGCGGGCTCGTGTTCGACCGCTTCGGCACCGCCTATCAGCAGACCCTGGAGCCCAGGCTGTTCTATACCTACATCCCCGAGCGCGACCAGACCGCCATCCCGGTATTCGATAGCGGCCGCCTCGGCTTCACGTTCAGCCAGCTGTTTCGCGAGCGCCGCTTCACCGGCGGCGACCGCATCGGCGACACCAACCAGGCTACGCTGGCGCTGACGAGCCGGGTGCTCGATCGCAGCAGCGGCCGCGAGGTGTTCAACGCCAGCGTCGGTGTCATCCGGTTCTTCGACGAGCGCGAGGTGACGCTGGCTCAATCACGACCGGCCGAGCCACAAGACCGGGACAGCTCGGACGTGCTCGCCGAGATCACAGCCACGCCGACGCCGCAGTGGCGCCTGCAGGCGTCGGCGCAATGGGTCACCGAGGCCGATCGCCTGGCCGAGCGCGATGTCGGCATCCAGTACCGCGGCGACGGCGGCGGTGTGCTCAATCTACGCCACCGATTCAAGTTCGATCGCCAGCGCCAGATCGACGCCTCGGCGGCCTGGCCGATCACGCCCCAGTGGCGCCTGCTGGCGGCGAGCAACTGGTCGTTGCGCGACGACCGCAACATCGAGTCCTTGGCCGGGCTCCAATACGATTCGTGCTGTTGGCGCCTGCGGGTCGTCGCGCGCCAATTCCTCGAACAGGACGACAGCGCGAGCGAAGGGACGGATCAGACGAACAACCTGTTCATCGAGCTCACCCTCAAGGGCCTGGGCCCGGTGGGCGACGACGCCGGCGCCCTTCTCGATCGTGCTATCGTCGGCTTCGATCCAAGCACTCCCTGACCCCGGCAACCGCTGTAACCGACCGCATGATCCGATTCCACCGCATGTTCTGGTGCGCGCTCGTCGCGCTGGTGCTGGCGCCACTCGCCCCCGCCGCGACCGGCGACGACGGCTCGGTGCAACCCCTCGAGCGCATCGTCGCCGTCGTCAACGACGACGTGGTTCTGGCCAGCGAGCTCGAGACGGAGATCGAGCGCACGCGCGAGCGCGTGCGCCAGCAGGGCAACTCCATCCCGCCCGAGGATGTCCTGCGCGAGCGCGCGCTGGAGAACCTCATCGTCGAGCAGCTCCAGCTCCAGCGGGCGCGCCGCGCCGGGATCTCGGTCGACGACACCGCGGTCAACGAGGCCCTGCGCAACATGGCCTCCGACCGCGGCACCGACCTGGCCGGCTTGCGCCAGGAGTATAGCGACAGCGGTCGCTCCTTCGCGCAATTGCGCACCGACGTACGCAACCAGCTCACCATCTCGCGCTTGCGCCAGCGCGCGGTCGCCGCCGAGATCCAGGTCTCCGATCAGGAAGTCGATGACTTCGTCGAGCGCATCGAGCGCGCGAGCGAGCGCCGACTGCAGCTACGGCTGCGTCATATCCTCATCGAACTGCCCTCCGAGCCCACGCCCGACCAAGTCGAGCGGGCCCGCCGCGAGGCCCGGGACGTGGCCGAACGGGTGCGCGACGGTGCCGATTTCGCCTCGTTGGCGCAGCGCGTCTCCGACGGCTCACGCGCGCTCGAAGGCGGCGATCTCGGCTGGCGCGGCCAGGCGAAGCTGCCCAGCCTCTTCTGGGAGGCCGCCAATGACCTGGCGGCCGGCGAGGTCGCCGAGCCGGTGCGCAGCGGGCGCGGCTTCCACGTACTCAAGCTCGTCGACCGCCGCGGTGGTGGCGGCGCCGCGGTGACCGAGTACCAGGCCCGCCACATCCTGCTGCGCGGCGACGACGATCAGGCGCGCAAGCGCCTGGCCACGATGCGTGAGCGCCTGCGCCGCGGCGAGGCCGAGTTCGCCGAGCTCGCGCGCACCGAATCGGCCGACCAACAAAGCGCCAACCGGGGCGGGCGCCTGGGCTGGGTCGGCCCCAATGACATGCCCCGCGCCTTCATGGAGGCGTTGCAGGGGATGCAGCCGGGCGACCTGAGCGAGCCCTTCCGCAGCCCCATGGGCTGGCACCTGGTCGAGCTCAACGATCGGCGCGAGCGCACCGACGTCGAGGCATACCGGCGCGCGCAGGCGCGGCGCACGCTCTATCGGCGCAAGGTCGACGAAGAGACCCAGCAGTGGCTGCGCAAGCTGCGCGAAAACGCCTTCATCGAGAAACGACTGGACGAGTGAGCACGCCGGTCCGCATCGCCATCACCCCGGGCGAGCCCGCCGGCATCGGGCCCGAGATCACGGCGCGCCTGCTACAGGCCCCGAGCGACGACGAGCGCGTAGTCGTCGGCGACATCGAGTTGCTCGCCGAGCGCGCCCGCGCCCTCGGGCTCGCCCTGCACCCCTATGGCTTCGACCCGGGCGACCCACCGCAGCCCCAGCAAGAGGGCGAGGTCGCGGTGGCCGGCACCCCCGTGCAACGCGCCGTGACCCCGGGCACGCTCGATCCCGCGAATGCCGCCTACGTGGTCGACAGCCTCGGTCGGGCCATCGACGGCTGCCTGGACGGCACTTTCGCGGCCCTCGTCACCGGCCCCGTCCACAAGGGCGTGATCAACGAGGCCGGCATCGCGTTCAGCGGCCACACCGAGCTTTTGGGCGCGCGCACCGGCGGTGACCCCGTGATGCTGCTGGTCGCCGACACCCTTCGGGTCGCGCTGGTGACCACGCACCTGGCGCTGCGCGCCGTGCCCGACGCCGTCACCGCCGAGGGTATCCGGGCGACGGCGACCACGCTCGCCGCCGAGCTGCGCACCCGCTTCGCCGTCGAGGCCCCGCGCATCGCCGTGCTCGGGCTCAACCCGCATGCCGGCGAGGGCGGTCACATGGGCACCGAGGAGCGCGATCTCATCGAGCCGACCCTGGCGCAACTGCGCACCGAGGGCATCGACGTGCGCGGGCCCATCCCGGCCGACACCGCGTTCACGCCACGCCACTTGGCGACCGTCGACGCCGTGCTCGCGATGTATCACGACCAGGGCCTACCCGTGCTCAAGCATGCCGGCTTCGGCCGGGCGGTCAACATCACCCTGGGGCTGCCGTTCGTGCGCACCTCGGTTGACCACGGCACGGCCCTGGATCTGGCGGGCACGGGCCGGGCCGATGGCGCCAGCCTGGCCGCCGCCTACGAGCAGGCCACCGCGATGGCGCCAAGGGGCTGACAAACCGCGGTGGCACGGCAACGCCTGGGCCAGCATTTCCTCCACGAGCGCGGCACCATCGAGCGCTTGCTGCGTGCCATCGCCCCCGGCGAAGGCGACTCCATTGTCGAGATCGGCCCCGGCGAGGGGGCCCTGACGCGGCCGCTGCTGGCGCGGGTGGATCACCTGACCGTCGTCGAGCGCGACGCCACCCTCGCCGAGGCCCTGCCGCGGCGCACGGGCGCGGGCGAGCGCCTCAGCGTGCACTGCGGCGACGCCCTCGCCTTCGACTTCGCGGCCCTGGCGCAGGGCGGGCGCCTGCGCCTGGTGGGCAACCTGCCCTACAGCATCTCCACGCCGCTGCTGTTCCATCTCATCGACCAGCGCGCGGCCATCGCGGACATGCACTTCATGCTCCAGCGCGAGGTCGTCGATCGCTTGGCCGCCCGCCACGGCGGCAAGGTCTACGGGCGCCTGTCGGTGATGGCCCAGGCCTTCTGCGAAATCGAGTCGCTGTTCCGGGTCGCCCCGGGTGCGTTCCGGCCACCACCGGCGGTCGAGTCGGCCGTGGCGCGCCTGACACCGCGCGACCAGGCCCTGGTCCCCCCCGAGCTCGAGCCGCGTTTCGCCGCGCTCGTGCGCGCGGCCTTCCAGGCGCGGCGCAAGACCTTGCGCAACACGCTCCGCGGCCAGCTCGACGCCGACGCGATCGCCGAGGCCGGGCTGACCCCGGGGCAGCGCCCGGAGCAACTGCACCCGAGTGACTTCGCCGCTCTGGCGCGCCGGGCGGGCCCGTAGCCGCCACGCTCGCGCTATCATCGCGCGCCGCGACGGGCGCGGGCCCGGCGCACCCGGCGACGGCAAACGAGGGGCAACCATGGCCATCTGGGCGATCGGTGATCTGCATGGCTGCATCGAGGCGTACGAGCGCCTGCTCGCCCGGATCGACTTCGACGCGGCCCGCGACCGCCTGTGGTTCGTGGGCGACCTGGTCAATCGCGGCCCCGATTCGCTGGCATGCCTGCGCGCGGTGCGCGCGCTCGGGGAAGCGGCCGTGTGCGTGCCGGGCAACCACGATCTGCATCTGCTGGCACGCGCCGCGGGGGCACGCCCGAGCAAGGGCAGGGACACCTTCGACGACGTCCTTGCCGCGCCCGACCGCGACGAGCTGCTCGACTGGCTGCGCCACCGGCCCCTGCTCCACCACGACGAGGCCCTGGGCTACACCCTCGTCCACGCCGGGCTGCATCCGCATTGGGATGTCGCCACGGCCCGGGCATTGGCCCGCGAGGTCGAGGGTGAGCTCCGGCGCCCCGATTACACGCGGCTGTTCGACTACATGTACGGCGACGAGCCGGTCCAATGGTCGCCCGATCTGGCGCGCGAGCAGCGGATCCGCTTCGCCATCAACTGCTTCACCCGGATGCGTTTTTGCCACCCCGATGGCCGCGTCGACATGGAACCCAACGGGCCGCCGGGCACGCAGCCTGAGGGCCTGGTGCCCTGGTTCGAGGTCCCGGGACGCGCCAATCGCGAGTTGCGCATCGTCTTTGGCCACTGGTCGCGGCTCGGGTTCAACGCCCGGGCCGGCACCTACTGTATCGACAGCGCCTGCCTCTGGGGCGGCTGCCTCACCGCCCTGCGCCTGGACCAGCCCGACCAGTGGGCGCAGGTCGATTGCGCGCCCTCTCGCTATCAGCGTAAGGGGTGAGTCGGTGCCAGCGGCGCCGCGCCGCATTCGCTAGCCGGCGGTACGCTCCCAGATCAGGAAGGCATGGTTGTACGGGTTGGCCTCGTCGGCGGCCTGGTCGGCGCGATGGGTCTCGCGCCACTCGCTGCTGTCGAACATCGGGAAGCGCGCGTCACCGTCGAAAGCGGCATCGATGACCGTGAGGTAGAGCCGCTCGGCGAGGTGGATGGTCTGATGGAACACCTGCGCCCCGCCGATGACCATGATCTCGTGCTCATCGCGTACCGTATCGAGCGCCTCTTGCAGGCTATGGACCACCACCACCGCCGCCGGCGCGTCCAGATCCGTGCGGCGTGTCACCACGATGTTGGTGCGCTCGGGCAGCGCGCGCCCGATGGCGTCCCAGGTGCCACGCCCCATGACCACGGGCTTGCCGCGCGTGACCGACTTGAACCAGCGCAGATCGTTGGGCAGGTGCCACGGCATGGCACCGTCGGACCCGATGACGCGGTTGCGGTCCATGGCGGCGACGAGGCTGATGCTGTGGTTCATACGGCCACCGGTGCGCGGATCGGGGGATGGGGATCGTAGCCCTCGACGGTGACGTCGTCGTAGCTGAAGGCGAACAAATCGTCGACGGCCGGGTTGAGCCGCAGTGTCGGTGCAGGCAGGGGCTCGCGCTCGAGCTGCTGGTCGACCGCCTCGAAGTGGTTGGCGTAGATGTGGGCGTCGCCCAGGCTGTGGATGAGCTCGCCCGGGGCGTAGCCGGTGACCTGCGCGACCATCTCGGTGAGCAGCGCATACGAGGCGATGTTGAACGGCACCCCCAGGAACAAGTCGCCACTGCGCTGGTAGAGGTGACACGACAGGCGCCCGTCGGCGACGTAGAACTGGAACAGGGTATGGCACGGCGCCAGGGCCATGCGGTCGAGCTCGCCGACGTTCCATGCCGAGACCACCAGCCGCCGCGAGTCGGGCTCGCACCGGATCCGATCGACCACGTCGGCGAGCTGGTCGATCTGGCGCCCGTCCGGGGCCGGCCACGAGCGCCACTGGGCCCCGTAGATCGGGCCCAGCTCACCGTCGGCGTCGGCCCAGGGATTCCAGATCCGCACGCCGTGGCGCTGGAGGTAGGCGACGTTGGTGTCGCCGGCGAGGAACCACAACAGCTCGTGGATCACCGCCGGCAGATGGACCTTCTTGGTGGTCACCAGCGGGAAGCCCGCAGACAGATCGAAACGCAGCTGGCGCCCGAACACCGAGCGCGTTCCGGTGCCGGTGCGGTCTCCCTTGGCGGTGCCGTTTTGGCGGACCTCGGCCAGCAGATCGAGATAGGGGCGCACCTCAGCCCGCCTCCACAGCCCGGCCGCGGCGATGGGCCCACACGAGGAAGACCGCGCCGACGATGACCATCGGCACCGACAACAACTGCCCCATGGTCAACCAGCCCCCGAACATGAGTCCCAGATAGGGGTCGGGCGTTCGCACGAACTCGACGGCGAAGCGGAAGGCCCCGTAGAGCACCAGGAACAGGCCCGACACAGCCATGCGCGGCCGCGGGCGCGCCGAGAACCACCACAACGCGGCGAACAGCACCAAACCCTCCAGGGCGAACTCGTAGAGCTGCGACGGGTGGCGCGGCTCGGGCCCGGCCGCGGGGAAGACCATTGCCCACGGGACATCGGTGACCCGGCCCCACAGCTCACCGTTGATGAAATTCCCGATGCGCCCGGCGCCCAAACCGATGGGCACCACGGGGGCGACGAAATCGAGCACGTCGAACGCCGCCTTGCCACGGCGCCAGGCGAACCAGGTCAGCGCGACGATCACACCAAGCAGGCCACCGTGGAAGGCCATGCCGCCCTCCCAGATGCGCAACACCATCAGCGGATCGGCGAGCCACCCCTCCAGATTGTAGAACACCACATAGCCCAGGCGACCGCCGACGATCACCCCGATCGCGCCGAGGAACAACAAGTCGTCGATGTCGGCGAAGCGCCAGCCGAGATCGTCCCTGCGGCGCGCCCTGTAGCGCATCAGGCCCCAGGCGGCGGCGAAGCCGACGAGGTACATCAGACCGTACCAGTGGATCGCGACGGGCCCGATCTCGATGGCCACGGGATCGAATTGGGGATGGCGCAGCATGGCCGCGGATTCTACCAGCGTCACACCAACGCACGCCTGCGCCGGCGCTCGCTTGGGACACGCGTTCCCTACACGCGACAATGCCGGCCAAGCCCAACCCACGCGGATGCCCGTGAGCGCCACCAACCGACTCGCCGAATGCATCAGCCCCTATCTGCGCGCCCACGCGCACAACCCGGTCGCGTGGCAGCCCTGGGACGACGCCGCGCTCGCGCAGGCCTGCGAGCGCGACTGCCCCATCCTGCTGTCGATCGGCTACTCGGCCTGCCACTGGTGCCACGTCATGGCCCGCGAGGCCTTCTCGGACCCGGCCATCGCCGAGCAGATCAATCGCGACTTCGTCGCCATCAAGGTCGATCGCGAGGAGCGCCCCGACCTCGATCGCGTGTATCAGTTGGCCCATCAGGCGCTGATGGGCCGCAGTGGGGGCTGGCCGCTGACCGTCTTCCTCACCCCCGACGACCACATGCCCTTTTTCGCGGGCACCTACTTCCCGCCGGGGCGGATGCAGGGCATGCCCGGCTTCAACGAGGTGTTGGCCCAGGTCAGCCAGGCCTGGCACGAGCAGGCAGCGGCCATCCGGCGCCACAACGACGAACTCCAGCGCCTGTTCGCGGGGCTGGCGATATCGCCCGCACCGCTCGACGCCGGCCCCATCGAGGGCGCCGCCGACGCCCTCGAGGCCGCTTTCGACCCCGACCATGGCGGCTTCGGCGAGGCTCCCAAGTTCCCCCACCCGGGACCACTGGCCCTGGCGCTGACGCGCAGCATGGCGGGCGGCGACGCCGCCACGCGCTGTCGCACCATCACCGAGCGCTCGCTCGCGGGCATGGCCTACGGCGGCGTGTTCGACCAGATCGGCGGCGGCTTCGCGCGCTACTCGACCGACGCCCACTGGGCCATCCCCCATTTCGAGAAGATGCTCTACGACAACGGCCTGCTTTTGGGGCTCTACGCCGACGCCGCGGTTGCCCTGCAGCGCGACGATTTCGCGGCGACGGCGCGCGCCACCGCCGACTGGCTGGTGCGCGAGATGCGCGTCGGCGGCGCGGCCTTCGGTGCCAGCGTTGATGCCGAGAGCGAGGGCGAGGAGGGTCGATTCTACGTCTGGGACGGCGACGCCCTCGCCGACGCCCTGGGCGACGACCCCGTGGCGCGCGCGTATTTCGGTTTCGACCGCGCCCCCAACTTCGACCAGCGCTGGCATCCGGTGGTCGCGCGCGACCCGGCCAGCCTGGCGACCGAGCACGACCTGTCGCAGGAGAACGTCGAAGCGCGCATCGATCGCGCCCACCGGGCACTGCACGCAGCGCGGGCGCAGCGGGTGCGCCCCGCGCGTGACGACAAGGTGCTGACCGCCTGGAATGCCTACGCCATCGAGGGTTTGGCCGTGGCGGGCCGGCGCCTGGGCGAGCCCGACTACGTCGACGCCGCCCTGACGGCACGCGACTTCCTGGGCGAGCATCTCTGGGACGGCGAGCGCTTGTTCGCCGTCTGGCGCGACGGCGTCCGGCAACAACCCGCCTTCCTGGACGACTACGCCGCCCTGCTGCATGCCCTGCTCGCCAGCCTCGAGGCGCGCTGGCGCGACCGCGATCTCGCCTTCGCGCGCACGCTCGCCGACGCCCTGCTGACCCACTTCGAGGACGGTGAGGCGGGCGGCTTCTTCCAGACAGGCGACTTTCACGAGACCCTGCCTTATCGGCCCAAGCCGGTCACCGACGAATCCGCACCCAGCGGCAATGGACTGGCGGCGCTGGCGCTGGACACGTTGGGCCACCTCGTCGGCGAACCGCGCTATGTCGAGGCCGCGCGCGCCACCGTGGCCGCCGCCATGAGCGCGCTCGAGCGCGATCCGCTGGCGCACGCCACGCTGGTGCGCGCGCTGGCCCAGCAGTTCGAGCCCATCGAGATCGTGCGCGTCAGTGGTAACGCCGACACCGTCGCCGCTCTCGTCGGCCGCGGCGACGCCCGGTACTGCCCGGGGCGCCGCGTCTTCGCCGTGCCACGCGACAGCGCCAGCGGGCTCGCGCTCGCCGACGAGGCGGGCGTAGCGGGGCAGCGCTGCCGCGGACCGCAGTGCGAGACCACCGTAACCGACCAGGCGTCCGTCGAGGCCATGGTCGCGGGCTAGCCGGGCGAGCCACAGCGCACGCGCATCGGTACAATACCGCAGCCTGCCCAACCGGACGCTGGCCCATGCGAGGACTGCGCTGTACTGCCCGAGCCCTGCGGCTGATCCCGCACATCCTGCGCGGCGTCTATCTCACGGTGACCCGCCTGCCGCGACAGCCACCGCCGCAGACCGAGCACCAGTGGGCAACGATACGCCGATGGCACCGGCGCGCACTGGCGATCGCCGGTGTTGACACGACCATCCACGGCACGGCGGTCGACGGGCCGGTGTTGTTCGTGGCCAACCACGTCTCCTGGCTAGACATCGGGGTGTTGTCGACCATCGTCGACGCCGGCTTCATCGGCAAGCGCGAGCTCGCCTCCTGGCCCGTGCTCGGCTTCCTCATCCGCCGCGGCGGCACGATCTTCGTCGACCGCGACGGCCGCGACGCGGGCACGGCCGCGGCGCAGGAAATGGCGCAGCGCTTGCAGCGCGGCGAGCGCGTCGTGGTCTTTCCCGAGGGCACGACCAGCCGCGGTGACGACGTCCGCCGGTTTCACCCGCGCCTGTTCGAGGCAGCCCGCCTCGCCGGCGTACCAGTCCAGCCGGTGGCGCTGCGCTACGACAATGCGCGCGCGCCGTTCGTCGACAACGCCGCGTTCGTGCCGCACCTGCTGCGCATCATGGGCGAACCCCGCATCCACGCCCAGCTCACGCTGCTCGAGCCCATCGACCCGACCGGGCTGGATCGCCGCGGCATCGCCCGGCGCGCGGAGGAGTCCATACGTGCCGCCGTGCGCGGCGAGGCCACGGCGCCGCAGCAGCCGGCGCCCGCGTTGAGCGCGTGAGACCGCGGCTCGCAGGCCAAGCAAAGGCGGCATCAGGGTGGTAGTTAGAAAACCATCTTTTTGCAACGGTGGTCACGCTGCCCCCCGAGGTTCATCAGCCACCTCGCTGAGGGCACCCGCCAAGAGCGCCTAGGATATAAAAATTTTTCCCCTTTGGCGGGTTGGCGCGCCAGTAAGCGAGGTTGGGAAACACACCACCTCGCTCGCGGCGATCCCGCGAAGGCGCAAATGGCGCTAAGAGGGTGTTTACATATTCTTCATGAGGTGAGGCGTTTCAGTAGACGCCTTGCCTCGCTAAGCCAGACCCAGGCTTCTGAGACCTGCGATAGCCGGTCGTGGTGCATCACCAGGCGGCGGGCACGTTCGATCCATGCGTGGGTGCGCTCCACCACCCAGCGCTTGGCCAGCACGACAA
>CAYUKN010000011.1:0-36752 GCA_964445325.1 uncultured Ectothiorhodospiraceae bacterium | reverse complement strand
AGAAGTTGTCGCGGAAGACCTGGGCGAAGAAGATCTCGACGCCGCGCTCGGCGAGCACGCGCAGATCCACCCCCGCGCGCTCGAGCGCGGCGATGTCGCTGATGGGGATGCCGCCGATGCGCTCGAGCACGAGCACGTTGGTGTGGGCGTAGGGCCAGTAGACCTCGGGGACGTAGAGGATGCGCGAGCCGGTGAAGTTGCGCCGCAGCTGCTGGGCGTTGGCGCCCTCGCGCACCAGATCGAGCTCATCCAGCAGGGTGCGCTCGAACTCGGCGACAACCTCGCGCGGGCGCAGCCGCCGGCCCTCGCGCGAGAACCGCGCAGCCAGGCCGGCGACGATGTAGAGCAGGCCCACATCGCGGCGGATCTTGCCCTCGACGCCGGGGCGCAGGACCTTGACCACGACCTCGCGGCCATCGATCAGGCGTGCGCCATGGACCTGGGCGATCGACGCCGATGCCATCGGCTCGGCGTCGAAGCGCGCGAACAGCTCGGCCACGGACTGGCCCAGGGTCTGCTCGACGATGCGCTTGGCCTCGGCCGACGGGAACGGCGGCACGTGGTCCTGCAGGCGCGCGAGCTCGGCGGCGATGTCGTCGGGCAGCAGGTCGCGTCGGGTCGAGAGCATCTGGCCGAACTTGACGAAGATCGGCCCCAGATCCTCCAGCGCGGCGCGGATGCGCTCGGCGCGCGGGCGCCGCCGCGAGGCCAGGCGCAGCCAGGCCCCGGGGGTGAGGAAGTAGAGATAGCGGATGGGCCGGAAGACCTGGGTGGCAAAGATGATCTCGTCCAGGCCGTGGCGCAGCAGAATCCACTGGATGTGCACCAGGCGCAGGCCCTGCCCGAGCGAGATCATCGGTCGCCGTCCTCTCCGTGCCTCCGGTCGAGGCGCTCGAGGCGTGCCGCCAGCCGGTCGGCGTCGTGGCGCGCGCGGTCGATGCCGTCGAACAAGCGCTCGACCTCGGTGCGCGCCGGCAACGCCTCGGTCTCGTCGGCGAGCCAGGCGCGCAGATCGGCACGGCGCCCGGCCCAGGCGCGGCGCAGCCAGGCATCGGCGGCGTGGGCGAAGCGCTCGACCTGGCGGCCGGCGCTGTCGCCGAGCACGCGCGCCACGGCGGCCTCCCAGTCGGGATCGAGCGTGTCGAACAGGCGCTTGTAGGCGCGGGCGACGGTGACATCGCCGGTCACCGTCACGCCGCCGCTGAAAATCACCCGGGTGCCGCCTTCGGTCGCCAGGCGCGCCAGCGACGCGGGCGGGCCGGCGATGCGCGTCGCGGCCGCATGGGTGGGCTCGGTTACGAGCTCGAGGGTCTGGTCCCGGGGCTCGACGAAGACGGTGACGTCGACACCGGTGATCTCGAGCGCCAGTACGCAGCCCTCGAGCGCGGCCACGCGCGCCCGGGCATCCGGGTCGAGGCGCAGCGCCCCCGCCAGCAGCGGGTTGGCCGCGGCGCACACCAGCTGCGCATCCATTACACGGCCACTCCGGGTAGGGCCTCCTCGGCGACGACGACCACCTCGGTGCGCGCGAGCTTGTCGTGCAGGGCCTGCTTGCGCCGGTCCCAAGCGGCCCAGAGGAAGCCGAGCCCGAGCGGCAGCGCGGATACGAAATACCCCAGATAGCGGATCAGCGCCTGGGGCCATCCGGGATGCGCGCCCGTGCGGGCATCGACGACCCGCAGCTCCAGCAGGATCTTGCCGGGGGTGGCGCCGTAGCGGACCCAGGCCACGATGAACACCAGCGCAGGCACCAGCTCGTGGAACACGAGAGCGGCGTGGCCGGCGGCGCCGTAGCCGGCGGGTGCCGGCGGGATGGCGACACCGAACAGCAGCCACCCCAGCGTCCCCAGCGCGCAGAACAGCCAGAGCCAGTCCATGGCCAGCGCCAGGGCCCGGTGCCAGAAGCCGGCCGGTGCGAGCACACGCACCACGGGGCGGTGGGGCTCGATCACCCGCGTCACGGCCGGAACCCCGTGTGGATGGCGACGACGCCGCCGGTGAGGTTGTTCCAGGTGCAACGCGTGAGCCCCGCGGCACCCATCATCTCGGTGAGCGTGGCCTGATCCGGGTGCATGCGGATGGACTCGGCGAGATAGCGATAGCTGTCGGCATCGCCGGCGACCCACTGGCCCAGCCGCGGCAGCACGCTGAACGAGTAGGCGTCGTAGAGGCGCTGCAGCCACGGCAGCGCCGGGTGGGAGAACTCGAGCACGACCAGGCGACCGCCGGGACGCAACGCGCGGGTCATCTCGGCCAGCGCCCGGGCCTGATCGGTGACGTTGCGCAGGCCGAAGCCGATCGTGATCCGGTCGAACGTGGAGCGCTCGAACGGCAGGGCCTGGGCGTCGGCGCGCACGAAGTCGATGCCGGCGCCCACGCCGGCGTCGAGCAAGCGATCCCGGCCGCGCGCCAGCATGCTGGCATTGATGTCGCTGGCGACGACCTGGCCCCCGCGGCCCACGCGGGCGGCGATGCCCTCGGCCAGGTCGCCCGAGCCCGTGGCCAGGTCGAGCACGACCTGATCGCAGCGCAGGTCGGCGCGCGCCAGGGCGAAACGCTTCCACAGCCGGTGCAGCCCGCCCGACATGAGGTCGTTCATCAAGTCGTAGCGCCCCGCGACCGAGTCGAACACGGCGCCGACCCGCCGGGCCTTGTCGGCCCGCGGCACCTCGGCGAAGCCGAAGTGCGCGGTATCGCCCCCATCAGGCGTTTCGCTGGACACCGGCCTCCTCCAGCTGCGCCAGATAGCTCTGCCAGTTCTCCTCGTACTGGGCCGCCAGGGCGTAGAGGTTGTCCCAGGAGTAGATGCCCGTGCTGTGGCCGTCGGAGAAGATCAGCTTGACCGCATAGTTGCCCACGGGCTCGATGCGGTCGATGTTGACATCCTCCTTGCCCACCACAAGGACCTCCTGGCCGGGCCCGTGACCGCGCACCTCGGCCGACGGCGAGAACACCCGCAGGTATTCGCACGGCAGGCGCTTGTTGAAGCCGTCGTCGAAGGTGATCTCGAGATCGCGCGAGGCGCGATGCAGGGTCAGGTCGGTCGGTACGGGCATGGGCTCCCCGCTGCTGTGCTCACAGGATGTAGCGCGACAGATCGTCGTCGCCGACGAGGTCGGCGAGGCGCTCGTCGACGTAGGCGGTATCGATGCTGATGTGCTCGCCCGAGCGATCGGCCGCGTTGTAGGAGATGTCCTCGAGCAGGCGCTCCATCAGCGTATGCAGGCGCCGGGCGCCGATGTTCTCGGTGCGCTCGTTGACCTGCCACGCAACCTCGGCGATGCGCCGTATGCCTTCGTCGGTGAGCGCGAGCTCGATGCCTTCGGTGGCCATCAGGGCGCGGTACTGCGCGGTGAGCGCGGCGTCGGGCTCGGTCAGGATGCGCACGAAATCCTCGGTACCCAGGGCCTCGAGCTCGACACGGATGGGCAGGCGCCCCTGCAACTCGGGAATCAGGTCGGATGGGCGCGCCACGTGGAACGCCCCCGAGGCGATGAACAGGATGTGGTCGGTGCGCACCGTCCCGTACTTGGTGGACACGGTCGAGCCCTCGATCAGCGGCAGCAGATCGCGCTGGACCCCCTCGCGCGAGACATCGCCGCCGCTGTTCTGGTCGCCGCGGCGGGTGATCTTGTCGAGCTCGTCCAAAAAGACGATGCCGTTGGTCTCGACCGCCTCGATCGCGGCGACCTTGAGCTCCTCCTCGTCGACGAGCTTCTCCGCCTCCTCGTCGATGAGCTGGCGATAGGCATCGCGCACGGTCATCTTGCGCCGCTGCGAGCGCTGCTGGCCCAGCTGGCGGAACATGCCCTGGAGCTGCTGGGCCATCTCCTCCATGCCGGGCGGGGTCATGATGTCGGGCCCCGACCCGGAGCTCGTCTCGATCTCGATCTCGCGCTCGTCGAGCTCGCCCGCGCGCAGGCGGCGGCGGAACTTCTCGCGGGTCTCCGGCGAGGTCGCAGGCCGATCCTGCTCCCAGCCGCCCTGCGATTTGGGCTGGGGCAGCAGGGCGTCGAGGATGCGCTCCTCGGCGGCCTCCTCGGCGCGGTGGCGGTGCTTGGCCATCTCGCGCTCGCGCGTCTGCTTGAGCGAGGCCTCGACGAGATCGCGGATGATCGACTCGACATCGCGCCCGACATAGCCGACCTCGGTGAACTTGGTCGCCTCGATCTTGGTGAACGGCGCCTGCGCCAGGCGCGCGAGCCGGCGCGCGATCTCGGTCTTGCCGACGCCGGTGGGACCGATCATCAGGATGTTCTTGGGCGTGATCTCGTCGCGCAGCGGCGCCTCGACCTGCTGGCGGCGCCAGCGGTCGCGCAGGGCGATGGCGACGGCGCGCTTGGCCTCCTGCTGGCCGACGATGTGCTTGTCCAGCTCGGCGACGATCTCCTTGGGCGTCATCTGCGACATGGGGCTCAGCCCTGCAGCGTCTCGATCGAGCGCTGGTGGTTGGTGTAGATACAGGTGTCGGCCGCGATACCGAGGGCGGCCTCGCAGATCGCCGCCGCGCCCATTTCCGTGTGGGTGAGCAAGGCGCGCGCGGCCGCCTGGGCGTAGGGCCCGCCCGAACCCAGCGCGAGCAGGCCCTCCTCGGGCTCGAGGACGTCGCCGTTGCCCGAGATCATCAGGGTCTGCTCGCGGTCGGCGACGGCGAGCAGCGCCTCCAGGCGGCGCAGCATGCGATCGGTGCGCCAGTCCTTGGCGAGCTCGACCGCGGCGCGCGTGAGCTGGCCGTTGTGCTCCTCGAGCTTGCCCTCGAAGCGCTCGAACAGCGTGAAAGCGTCGGCGGTACCGCCGGCGAAGCCCGCCAGCACGCGATCACGATAGAGGCGGCGCACCTTGCGTGCATTCGATTTCATCACGGTCTCGCCCAGCGTGACCTGGCCGTCGCCACCGAGGGCGACATCGGCGCCGCGGCGTACGCAGACGATGGTGGTAGCGTGCATCGGGGCGGGCCTCGTCGGGGATGCGAGCGCGGCAGTCTACACCAATCGGCCCGGGCGGCGGCAGGGTGGCCCAGCGCGCCTGTTTGCGCGCGGGGTCAAGTTCGTATTACAAAGCCGTACGCGGCCGCAGGCGCGGCTGCACATCGGAGTGCACGCGCCCCATGCAAACGGGACTCGAGCTGCCGAGCCAGGCGAAGCGCAAGCGCGGTGATTTCCCGACGAAGCCGCGGGGTGTGCGCAAGTGGCTCGATGAGCTCGCACACGTCGATGTCCGCGAAGCCACGCGGCGTTTCAGCGAGGGCATCTACCAGCTGAATCGGCTGCGCATCCCCGCCAAGCGCCGCCTCGAGATCATGGAGATGCTGCGTCCGACCGCGCGCGAGATCTTCGACCATCTCGGTGGCCGCATCCAGGCACAAACACTGCCCCTGCCCGAACGCACCCGCAAGGTCTTCGACCTCGACCTCCAGTTGCTACGCGAGACGGCGTTCGGCTACGAGGCAGCGCTGGCCGCGCTCACCGGCTCGCGCTGGCCCAGCGCACGCCGTGCCATTGCCCTGGCGGCCGAGCGGGCGCTGACCGCCCGGGGCGAGATCATGCTGCGCTGCGCCCAGGTGTACTCCCCCCTGCCCGAGGGTTTCTGGCAGCGCACGCACACCGTCTACGCGCGCACCGAGGCGGCGCGGGCGCAAGACCGCAGGGTCCGCGACCCGGAGCTGCAGGTGGCCAAGCGCCCGCGCCAATCGCCGCGCACCATGTACAAGCGGCTGGTGATGTTCGCCGTGGCCCAGACGGACGGCCTGCGCAAGGCCGAGACCGAGCGCGTCTACAGCGCGCTCGAGGCGTGGGCCCAGCAGGCGCAGCTGCGTGCGGCCGATCCCGACCGCGAAGGCGCATCCAACACCGGTGACGTCGATTGCCGGTTCGCGGTCGACCTGGCTGAGTCCAGCCCCCCGCGGCCCTGGCGCCTGCACCCGCGCGGCTCCTCCGCGGCGCTGCGTGTGCTCGATCTCTGGCGCGTGATCGGGACCATCAACGCCCGCCTCGAGGAGGCCGAACGCCAGGAGCGCACCAACGAGAAGGTCAACCCGGACCGGATCAGCTCGGTGGCCCTGCGGCGGCTGCTGGATAACTGGCAGCAACAGGCGGTCCGCCGCAGCGAGCGCAAGCAACACGGCCAGGCCGTCGAGGTCGAGGTGACATTGCAGCGCATCCACGATCGCTGCGAGCTCGAGCAGCAGGCGCGCGCCAAGCAGCAAGGGCCGGCCAGCCAGCCCGATTTCACCGACACGGCCGGCCTCGCACTCCAGACGATCGACCGCGACGATCGCGCGGACGACCGTCAGGGCTTCGTCACCCATCCGGGTCACGGCCAGGACGCGGCCCATTACAGCCTGTGGGACGCCGTCGCCCGTGGGCGCCCCCATACCCAGAGCTTCGTGGACACCGAGCTCCCGCACAACGCCTCCCGCGGCGACGACGAGCACCAACTGCACTGGATCCTCGAGGACAGCAGCCGCAGCGGCTTCCGACTGCACTGGGTGGGCGAGGGCAGCTCGCGCGCCACCGTGGGCGAGCTGGTGGCGCTGCGCCTGCCGGGCGGACAGGAAGACGCGCCGCGTTGGCGCCTGGGCGCCGTGCGCTGGATCCAGTTCGTCGGCGAGGCCGATTTCATGGCGGGCTGCGCCGCCCTGTCCGACCACATGTCACCGGCACGGGTGGAACGCGACACGCCCAAGCGCAAGCGCCGCGGACACAAGCCCAGCGTTGAGTCGAAGACGCACGCGCTGGTCCTACCGGGCA
The DNA here is from genome assembly GCA_964445325.1 of uncultured Ectothiorhodospiraceae bacterium. Lineage (GTDB taxonomy): Bacteria > Pseudomonadota > Gammaproteobacteria > XJ16 > Halofilaceae > Halofilum. Next base: position 30,003 of record CAYUKN010000011.1, on the reverse strand, counting down.
ACCGGTCCCGGGGGCAGGCGGCGGGCGTGCTGGTGCCCGCCCACATGTTCCACGAGGGCGAGATCGTGCAGCTGACGTTGCGCCAGCGCACGCTACGCGTCGAGCTGTCCTATATCCGCGAGCATACGGGGTCGTTCACGCACTTCGACATCGTCTCGGCGCGCCGCGCCGTCGGCGGCGGGGAGGCCAACGGGGCCAAGGGGCGCTCGGTATGGGAGACCATCTGAACCGCCCTGCGCCCGGCCGGGCTCAGCCCTTGCGCCGCGCACGCGGATGCGCCGCCTCGTAGACCTCGGCCAGGTGGCTGAAATCGAGGTGGGTGTAGGTCTGGGTGGTGCCGATATCGGCATGGCCGAGCAGCTCCTGAACGGCCCGCAGATCCCCGCTCGATTCGAGCACGTGGGTCGCGAACGAGTGGCGCAGCATGTGCGGGTGCACCCGCTGCTCGAGGCCCAGACGCTGCCCCCAGTGGCGCACCCGCTGCTGGATCGCCCGATGCGACAGGCGCCGCCCGCGCGAGCTCACGAATAAAGCCGCCTCGTCCGCGTCGGCCTGGTCGCCGCGCACGGCGAGCCACGCGCGCAAGGCGCGCCGGGCCGCGCTGCCCACGGGAACGACCCGCGCCCGGTTGCCCTTGCCCGTGACACGGGCACTGCCCTCGGCGAGATCGACGTCGGCGATATCGAGGTGGGCCAGCTCGGCCAGGCGGATGCCGCTGGAGTAGAACAGCTCCAGCAAGGCGCGATCGCGGCGGGCCACGGCATCATCGCCGGGCACGGCCAGCAAGCGCTCGGTCTCCTCGACTTCCAGGCTCCGCGGCAGCGGCCGCCGCTGGCGCGGTGGCGACAGCTCGGCGGCGGGGTCGTGGCCCACCGCACGCTCGCGCAGGAGCCAGCGGTAGAGGCTGCGCACCGCGGCCAGGCAGCGCGCCAGCGAGCGGGCCGACAGACCACGGCGGCGCTCCGCGGCGATGAAGCGCCGGACGGTGTCACCCGAGACCTCGGACCAGTCCCCGAGGCCCTCGTGGGCGGCGAATCGGGCGAGGCGGTGGAGATCGCGGGCGTAGGCGGCGCGCGTGGTGGCCGCGATTTGGCGCTCGACGCGCAGGTAGCCGTCGAAGCGCTCGAGCGCTTCGGTGAGTCCGGTCATCCGCGCTCGACGTAGGCTGTGAGGCCGGCGGCGACGAGTTCGCCCAGCTGGCCCAGGAACAAGGTACCCATGTCGCTCTGGAAATGCGCCGGATCATGGCTGCCCAGGCCGAGTACCCCGATGGGCTCGCCCGCTCGCAACGGCACCAGGGCGGCCGAGGCGATGGCGTCGGTGCGTCCGCGGAACAGCGCCGCGATCTGTTGCTGGGTGAGGGCACCGCACACGGGCTCGCCCGCTGCCAACGCCTCCGCTAACGCCGCCCCGTCGGCGCTATCGGGATCGAGATAGCGCTGGGGGTCGGCCCCGTCGGCCGCCGCGCGTGGATCGGTCAACCGGACCACGACCTCGTCGACGCCCGATTCGTTGCGCAACGTCTCGCGCACGGTAGCGACCAGGGCATCAAGCGAGTCGGCCTCGAGCAAACCGCGCCCCAGATCGAGCAAGCGAGTGCCCACACGCTCGTTGTCGCGCGCGGCGCGCATGAGCTCGGCCAGGCGCTGCTCCAAATGGGCGTTGCGCTCGCGCAAGCGCGCTACCTGGCGCTCGATCAGCGACACGGCCGGGCCGCCGGGGCGATGGGGCACCTCCAGCGCTGCCAGCACATCCGAATGGCGCTCAAAGAAATCGGGATGCTCGCGCAGGTAGGCAGCGACCGAGTCCTCGTCGATGCCCTCGGCCGGGAGCTCCTTGTTCGGCGTACTCGTCATGGCGCAAGTGTTCCGTGGAATACCAGGGCGGTCGGACCCGTCAACCAGAGGGGATTATCCGGGCCCGTCCAATCGATCACAAGCGCGCCGCCGTCGAGGTGGACCGTGACGCTCGCATCCAGTGCACCGCAGCGCCGGCCCACCGCGACCGCCGCACAGGCGGCCGTGCCGCAGGCCGCGGTCTCGCCCGCGCCGCGCTCCCACACGCGTAGGCGAATGGCGTCGCGGGATGCGATGGACATGAAGCCGACGTTGGCCCCCCGCGGGAAGCGGCCATGGCGCTCGATCATCGGCCCCAGTCGCTGCAGGGGGGCCTGCTCGGCGTCTGGGTAGCGCAGGACGGCATGCGGGTTGCCGATCGAGACCGCGCCGATGGCCTGGTGCTCACCAGCGACCTCGAGGGGATAGCTCTCGGCGGGCGCGGGCGCGTCGAACGGGATGGCCGCGGGCCGGAAATCGGGCTCACCCATGTCGACACTGACCCGGTCGCCGCCGGCTGGCGCGGTGCGCACGAGGCCGCCCGCGGTCGCCAGCGTCAACCGTTCGCTGCGGGTGAGCTCGACAGCGCGCAGCCAGCGAGCGACACAGCGGGCGCCATTGCCGCACTGCTCGACCTCGGTGCCGTCGCTGTTGAATATTCGGAAGCGGAAGTCAGCGCGCGTGTCGTCGCTCGCCTCCACCATGAGCACCTGGTCACAGCCGACGCCCCGACGGCGATCGGCGAGCCACCGCGCCTCGCCCGAATCCAGGGCCAGGGGCGCGCGCACCCCGTCGAGGATGACGAAGTCGTTGCCCAGGCCATGCATCTTGGCGAACGAACGCCCGCGGAGTGCCTCAGGCACCATGTGGCGCCCCCGAGCCGGGCAGTACGGCCTCTCCGGCCCACAGATCGGTGACGCTCTCGCGCGCGCGCACCAGATGGGCGGTTGCACCGTCGACCAGCACCTCGGCGGGGCGGGGGCGCGCATTGTAGTTCGACGCCATGACGAAGCCGTAGGCGCCGGCGGAGCGCACCGCCAGGAGCTCGCCCTGGGCCACGGCGAGATCGCGCTGTTGGCCCAGGAAGTCGCCGGTCTCGCAGACGGGCCCGACGACGTCGGTGGCCTCGGCCGCCGCGGCCGAGGGCGCGACGGCCACGATGGCCTGCCAGGCATCGTAGAGCGACGGTCGGATGAGGTCGTTCATGCCCGCGTCGACGACCGCGAAGCGCTTGCCGTGACCCGGCTTCACGTATTCGACACGCGTGACGAGGATGCCCGCGTTGCCGGCGATCGCCCGTCCCGGCTCGACGTGGATGCTGTACGGGGCGTCGCCCAGGGTGCGGTCGATGGCCGTGGCCCAGTCGGCGGGCTCGGGGGGTGTCTCGTCGCGGTAGCGGATGCCCAGCCCCCCGCCCAGATTGAGGTGCTCGAGCGCGATACCCTCGCCCGCGAGGTCGTCGCACAGTGCGAGCACGCGCTCGAGGGCGTCGATGAACGGCTGCAGCTCGGTCAGCTGCGAACCGATGTGGCAGTCGACACCGACGACGCGGAGATGGGCCGATTCGGCGGCACGGCGGTAGAGCGCCTTGGCCTGGTCGATATCGACACCGAACTTGGACTCGCGCAGCCCCGTGGCGATGTAGGGGTGGGTCTTCGCGTCCACGTCCGGATTGACCCGGATGGCCACCGGCGCGGGCGCCCCGAACGCGGCGGCGCGCTGGGCGAGGCGCTCGAGCTCCTGATCCGACTCGACGTTGAAACAGCCGATCCCGGCGGCGAGCGCACGATCCATCTCGTCGGCGCGCTTGGCCACACCCGAGAACACGATCCGGGACGGATCCGCACCCACGCGCAGGCAACGCTCGAGCTCGCCCACCGAGACGATGTCGAAGCCCGAGCCCAGGCGCGCCAGGACGTCGAGCAGGCCGAGATTGCCGTTGGCCTTGACCGCATAGCACACGCGGTGCGCGCGCCCCGCCAGCGCCCGATCGAAGGCGTGCCAGTGGCGCTCCAGGGTGGCGCGCGAGTAGACGTAGAGCGGGGTGCCAAAGCGCTCGGCGAGCGCGGTCACATCGCAGTCCTCGGCGCAGAGCCGATCGTTGACGTGGCTGAAATGGTCCATGCGCGTCTCAGTCGTTGTTGTCTTCGGTCTCGGCCTCGCCCGCCTCGGGGCGGTACAGCGGCCCTTTCTGGCCGCAGCCGGTGACCAGCAATGCGACGACGACGATCAAGGCGAGGCGCGCGCGCATGGCGATGGCGGGCGAATCGATGTGGGCCGCGAGTGTAACGGGTGACGCGGACGACGCGCAGCCCAGGCGCCGACAACCGCGGCGCGATCGCCACGGCGCGCCTTGTGGCGGCGCGGGGCCACGGCGACAATGGCGCGGCCATGACGCCTGCGCGCCCCCAATGCATCGAACGCGCGCCACCGGGCGCACCCTCGGCGAGCGTGATCTGGCTGCACGGCCTCGGTGCCGACGGCCACGACTTCGAGCCCATCGTCGACGAGCTCGCCTTGCCCGCGGGCCACGGCGTGCGCTTCGTCTTCCCGCATGCGCCCGAGCGGCCCGTGACCATCAATGCCGGCATGACCATGCGCGCCTGGTACGACGTGCTCGGTCTGGACCCCTCGGCGGGCGAGGACGCCGCGGGCATCCGCGACGCCGAGGCGCGGGTCACCGCGCTCATCGCCCGCGAGCGCGACGCCGGCATCGCGAGCCGGCGCATCGTGCTGGCCGGCTTCTCCCAGGGCGGGGCCATGGCGCTGCACGCGGGGCTGCGCCAGGCCGAGCCGCTGGCCGGCGTGATCGCGCTGTCGGCCTACCTGCCGCTCGCCGACCGCCTCGAGGCGGAGATCGCCGAAGCCAACCGCGACACCCCGATATTCCAGGCCCATGGCGGTCAAGACGAGGTCCTGCCGTTCGCCCTGGGCCGCGCCTGCCACCAGCGCATCGCCGCCGTGCGGCCGGCGCCCGAATGGCACACCTACACCGACATGGGCCACGGCGTCTGTGGCCAGGAGATCGCCGACGTGCGCGCCTGGCTCGGGCACCAATTGGGCTCGTTCTGACCGCTCGCGCCGAGGGCCGTGCGGGGTCGGCGATCCTATGATGCCGGCAGGACGGCATCGAGGCGGTCGCGCCCCCGGGCGACGGCGGCTTGTACCTGGCGCGGCGCCGTCCCGCCGATGTGATCGCGGCTCGCGGCCGAGCCCTCCAGCGTGAGCACCTCGAACACGTCGGCGTCGATCGCATCGGAGAACCGGCGCAGCTCGTCGAGCTCCAGCTCGGCCAGGTCGCAGCCGCGCTCGATCGCGTGGCGCACCGAGCGGCCCACGACCTCGTGGGCATCGCGGAAGGCGAGGCCGCGGCGCACCAGGTAGTCGGCCAAGTCGGTGGCGGTGGCGAAGCCGGCGCGCGCGCGCTCTGCCATGGGGGCGCGCTTGGGCTCGATGGCGGGCACCATGTCGGCGAACGCGCGCAATGAGCCCGCCACGGTGTCGACGGTGTCGAACAGCGGCTCCTTGTCCTCCTGATTGTCCTTGTTGTAGGCGAGCGGCTGGCTCTTCATCAGCGTGAGCAGGCTCACCAGATGCCCGTTGATGCGGCCCGTCTTGCCGCGCACCAGCTCGGGCACGTCCGGATTCTTCTTCTGCGGCATGATCGACGAGCCCGTGCAGAAGCGCTCGGGCAGCTCGATGAAGTCGAAGCCGGCCGACGCCCAAAGCACGAGCTCCTCGGCCATGCGCGACAGGTGCATCATCGTGGTCGCGCCCCAGTGGCAGAATTCGGTCGCGAAATCGCGATCGCTGACCGCGTCGAGCGAGTTCTCCGCAGGGCGGTCGAAGCCCAACAGCTCGGCCGTGCGCGCGCGGTCGATGGGATAGGGCGTACCGGCCAGCGCCGCCGCGCCCAGCGGCATGACATTGGTGCGCGCGCGGCAGTCGCGCAGGCGCTCGGCGTCACGCGCGAGCATCTCGAACCAGGCCATCATGTGGTGGCCGAAGGTCACCGGCTGCGCGGTCTGCAGATGGGTGAAGCCGGGCATCACCGCATCGGCGTGGCGCTCGCCCTGGTCGAGCAAGCCCAGGCACAGGCGGCGCAACTCGCCCGCGAGATTGTCGATGGCATCGCGCACATAGAGCCGCAGGTCGGTGGCGACCTGGTCGTTGCGCGAGCGCCCGGTGTGCAACTTCTTGCCCGCCTCGCCGATGCGCTCGGTCAGGGCGTGCTCGATGTTCATGTGCACATCCTCGAGGTCCTGGCGCCACGCGAAGCGCCCGGCGTCGATGTCGGCCTCGATGCCATCGAGGCCATCGAGGATGGCGTCGCGCTCGTCGCCGGTGAGCACCCCGACCTCGGCGAGCATGCGCGCATGCGCGCGCGAGCCGGCGATGTCGTGGTGATACAGCCGGCGATCGAAGGCGACCGAGGCCGTGAAGGCCTCGACGAAGGCGTCGGTGGGCTCGCTGAAGCGCCCGCCCCAGGGCTTGGCGGCGCCGGTGTGTCGTTCAGTCATCGGGCGGGTCCTCCTGTCGGGGTGGCGGCCGCGGCGGGCGAGTATAAACGCCGGGGCAATAGCCGTCCGCGCTCGGCCATGCAATGCGGTGACCGCGGCGCTATGATGGCGCAACGCGCGCCCGGCTTGGCAGCCCCACATGCAGCAGCCCGCGCATTACGCCGACACCTTCCTGCCCGACTTCTGTGAGCAGGGTAATCTGTTGCGCACCATGCTGATCGCCGAGCTGCTGGCGATCGGCGTCGCGGCGGTGACCTCGGGCCCGTGGCTGGTGCGCCTCGAGACCCTGGCGCTGGCGTCGCTGCTGGTGCAATGGATCGCGATCGTCGACATCGCGTTGCTTTGCGGCCTGCAACGCAGACTGGCGCGCCTGGATGACCGCGTCGCCGCGGTCGCGGCGTTCGTCTTGCTGCAATTGGTGACCGTGGTGTTCACCGGCCTCGCCGCGGGCGCGCGCGAGCTGCTGGCGTTGCCGCTGTCGGCACAGCCGCTGGCGACGATGCTGCTCGAGCATGGCGTGATCAGCGTCATCGTCTCGGCGGTCGCCTTGCGCTACTTCTACGTCAGCGCCCAGTGGCGGCGCCATGTCCAGGCCGAGGCCGACACGCGCATCCAGGCGCTGCAAGCGCGTATCCGCCCGCATTTCCTGTTCAATAGTCTCAATACGATCGCTCAGCTTGCGCGCACCGAGCCCGCGCAGGCGGAATCGGCGGTGGAGGATTTGGCCGAGCTCTTGCGGATCAGCCTGGCGCAGCGCAGCTTGGTTACACTCGAGGAGGAACTCGGTATGGTGGCGTGCTATCTGCGCCTGGAGCACCATCGCCTGGGCGAGCGCCTGCGCGTCGAGTGGTCGATGGACAAGGGGCTGACCGAGGTGGCGATACCGCCGCTGACGCTGCAGCCGCTGGTCGAGAACGCGGTCCATCATGGCGTCGCCCAGCTGCCCGAGGGCGGGTGCATCGCCATCCGGGCGCGGCGCATCGACGACGACGCCGTCGAGGTGGTGGTGCGCAATCCGGTGGCCGCTGTGACGTCGGCGTCGAGCGGTCATCGCATGGCGCAGGACAATGTGCGCCAACGGCTCCAGCTCGCGCTCGGGGCCCGGGCGCGCATGACCACCGAGACAGCGGGAGCGGACTACAACGTGCGCCTGAGGCTGCCAGCGGCATCACCATGAGGGTACTGGTCGTCGACGACGAGGCGCCGGCGCGCGAGCGCATGCGTCGGCTGATCGACGAGATCGGCGAGCACGAGGTCGTCGCCGAGGCCGGGGACGGCGCCGCGGCGATCCGCGAGGCCCATGCGCACAAACCCGACGTCGTGCTGCTCGATGTGCGCATGCCCGGCACCGACGGCGTCGAGGCGGCGCATGACCTCGCCGCCATGGAACCACCGCCGGCGATCATTTTCACGACCGCTTTCGGCGACCACGCGTTGGAGGCATTCGAGGCGCACGCGGTCGATTACCTGATGAAGCCGCTACGCCAACAGCGCTTGGCGCAGGCCCTGGCGGCGGCACGGCGCACGACGCGGGCCCAGCTGGCCGCGGTCGACGGCGGCGAGGCAGCGCGCACCCAGCTGTGCGCGCAGCTGGGCGGCGAGATGCAGCTGGTCGCCGTCGCCGATGTGCTGTACTTCCTGGCCGAGCACAAATACATTACCGTGCGCCATCGCGAGGGCGAGGTGCTGATCGAGGAGTCGTTGAAGGCCCTCGAGCGCGAGTTTGGCGACCGGTTCCTGCGCATCCACCGAAGCGCGCTCGTCGCCGAGGCCTGGGTGGGGGGATTGCGCCGCACCGATGGTGGCCACTATTGCGTCTGGTTCAAGGGCGTCGACGACACCCTGCAGGTGAGCCGGCGGCATCTGCCCCACGTGCGCCAACGGCTGCGCGCGGGCAATCTCACGAGCTCTTGAGGCAATCGTATGGCGACCGACCGGCTTCGCTTGGCGACCCGCAACAGCCCGCTTGCCCTGCAGCAGGCGGAGACGGTGGCCGCGCATCTGCGCGCGCACCACCCCGACCTGACGGTCGAGGTGATCGGCATGAAGACGCAGGGCGACCGCGTCCTCGATCGCTCGCTGGCCGAGGTCGGTGGCAAAGGCCTGTTCGTCAAGGAGCTCGAGCAACGGCTACTGGACGGCGAGGCCGACATCGCGGTCCACTCCATGAAGGACGTGCCCGCCGATACCGATCTGCCGCCGGGCCTGGCGTTGCCCGTGATCGTCGAGCGAGAGAGCCCCTTCGATGCTTTCATCTCGCCGCGCTGGCAGTCACCCGATGCCCTGCCCGAGGGCGCGGTGATCGGCACGTGCTCGCTGCGCCGCGCGAGCCAGCTCCTACACGCCCTGCCCGCATGCCGCGTCGCCGAGTTGCGCGGCAACGTCAACACGCGCTTGAGCAAGCTCGAGCGGGGTGACTTCGACGCCATCGTGCTCGCGCGTGCGGGCCTCGACCGCCTGGGCTTGAGCGACCATATCACCAGCGACCTCGATCCCCGGTTGTGCCTGCCCGGCATCGGCCAGGGCGCGCTCGGTATCGAGTGCCGCAGCGACGACGCCGACGTCCGCGGCCGGATCGAGGCCATCGCGGACTCACACACCAGCGCCTGCGTCCAGGCTGAGCGCGCCGTCTCGCGCGGCCTCGGCGGCAGCTGCCTATCGCCGATCGCGGGCCACGCCATTATCAGCCACGGCGAGCTGCGCCTGGAGGCACGCGTGGGTTCACCCGACGGCCGGGCGCTGCTGGCGACCGAGCAGGCGGGCGACCCGGGCGAGCCCGCCGCGATCGGCGCGGCGGCCGCCCAGCATCTGTTGGACCAGGGCGCCGCCGAGTTATTGGCCGGATGATCGATGGCGCATGAGCCGCTGCGGGGTCGGCGGGTGCTGGTCACACGCCCGGCCGAGCGTGCCCAGGGCCTGGTGCGGGCGATCGAGGCCGAAGGCGGGATTGCGCGTCGATTCCCCGTGATCGAGATCGAGCCGCTGACGAGCGCCCTCGCCCGCCGCGACGTGGCCTTCGAATACGCCGCCATCCTGTTCGTCAGCCCCGCCGCGGTGGCCCATGGCCTGGCACCGCTGGGTCTCACGCCCGGGCTCGCGCCGCCCATTGGTGCGGTCGGCGCGGCAACCCGTGCGGCGCTGACCGAGCAGGACTTCGAGGTGACCATCGAGCCCGTCGAATCGCAGGACTCGGAAGGCCTGTTGCGCGCACCCGGCTTGGCCCCCGAGCGAATCGCCGGCCGTCGGGTTTTGATCGTACGCGGCGAGGGCGGTCGGGAGGACCTGGCCGAGGGGTTGATGGCGCGTGGCGCGGCTGTCGATTATGCTGAAGTCTATCGTCGGCGCCGGCCGTCGGGACTCGACCCCCGGATAGCGGCCGATTGCGATGTGGTGACGGCCACCAGCACCGAGGGCTTGACCAATCTGTTGGCGCTACTCGACGACACCAGCCGCCAGTGCGTGCTGGCGCGGCCCTTGGCGGTCAATAGCCAGCGCATAGCCAGCGCGGCACGAGCCCACGGCTTTGTGCAGGCGCCTTTCGTGGCGCCGGAGCCGGGCGACGCCGGCCTGATGGCGGCGCTGCGTGCAGCCGCGGCGATCTTGGACCAGGGACCCTCGGAGTCCGCATGAGCGAATCCAACGGACCTGATAGCCAACACCGACGCGACCCTGAGTCCGAGGCACCGGACGAGGCGGGACCCGCGGCAGATGGATCCGTCGAGGAGGCCTCGGACCGATCCGGCGACGGCCAGGAGGAATCCTCAGACCCGGCTGCGGCGGCCGAGGCGGTCCGGGCACGGACGCACGACACCCCCGATGAGGCCGACCCGCCGACGCCCGCACCCGCATCCGAGCAGTACACGCCCGCATCACCGACCGCAGAGGCAGGCGAGGACGCGGCCGCCGCCGACGACGAGCCGGATGCAAACACGGACACCGATCAGGGCACCACCACGGGCGCACCCGCGGGACCGGCGACAGGTGGGCGCGCCGTAGGGGCCGGCGGCGGTGGCCGGCGCGGGCGCGTGATCGCCGCGGTCGTTGCCGTACTGGTGGTGCTCGCAGCGGTGGGCGGCGCAGGCGGCTATCTCTACTGGCGCATCCAGCAGCTCGAGCAACGGGTCGCCGCCGTGCCGGACGAGCGCGAGCGGGCACTCGAGCGCTTCGCGCGCAGCGAGGCGCTCGCCCAATCCATCGACGAGCTCGAGGGCAAGGTCAGCAGCGAGGTCGAGCGCCTGGAGCAGGCCATACAAGATGTGTCGGCGAGCGACAGCGAGAGCGCCCAGGCGCTCGGCGAGCGCCTGGAAGACCTCAAGCAGGCGGTGGCGACGGCGCGCGAGCTCGCGGGGCGCGACCAGCTCGATTGGCGTCTGGCGGAGGTGCACTACCTCGTCGGGGTCGCCGCGCGCCGCTTGGCGATCGCCCACGATCGGCGGGCGGCCATCGCGGCCATGGAGGCCGCCGATCGTTCGCTTGCGCAGGTGGGCGACGTCCGCCTGCTCGAGCTGCGGCAGCGCCTGGTGGACGACATCACGGCGCTGCGGCAAACCGAGCCCGCCGATGTCGAGGGCATAGCGCTGCGGATCCAGTCATTGCTGCAGCGCATCCCCGATCTGCCACCACGTCAACAGCGCGAGCGCACCGCCGGGGGCGAGGATGGCGCGGGCGCGAGCACCGCGGCCGGCGATTGGTGGCAACGCTTGCGCGAGGGCCTGTCGAACTACGTCGTCGTGCGGCGCCAGGGCGACGCCGAGGGGCCCGCACGCCCGCGCGCCGATCGGTCCTTGCCCGCGGCCGAGAAGCTCGGCTACGCCCTGTCCGAGGCACGCCGTGCCGCACTGCGGCGCGAGCCCGACCCGTATGCGCAGGCGATCGAGCGCGCCCGCGCGCTCATCGATGAGCATTTCGCGAGCGAGTCACCTGCCGTGGGCTACTTCCGCGAGGCCCTCGCCGATCTCGCCGAACGCGGGGTGACGACCTCGTATCCCGACCTCACGCGGACGCTGGACAGGGTCGAGAAGGTCACCGCCGAGCTCAAGGCAAGACGCGAGCGACCCGACCGGGTGGGCTCTGAAGGGGAGGATTGACCATGCGCTGGCTGATTGGGGCGATCGCGGTGCTGGCGCTGGTCTTCGGGGCGGCGGCGCTGCTGGAGAACGACCCGGGGTACGTCTACATCGATATCGGCCAATGGGAGCTCGAGACCACCGTCGCCTTCGCGCTCGGGGCGCTGGCGGTGCTGTTTCTCGTCTCGTACGCCGTGCTGCGTGGCATCGGTTTCCTCGTTCGCAGTCCGCGCTGGCTGCGCAGGGGCGCGCGTGGGCGCAGCTCCGAGCGCGCTCGCCGCGGGCTGACCCAGGGTCTGATCGAGATGGCGGAGGGGCGCTGGGAGAAGGCGGAGAAACTGCTGACGCGCCACGCCGACGAGTCCGACACCAGCCTGCTGAACTACCTGGCAGCGGCACGCGCGGCGCAACAATCCGGCGCCTACGAGCGCCGCGATTCCTACCTCAAGTCCGCGATCGAGGCGAACCCGAGCGCCGACGTCGCGGTTTCGCTGACGCAGGCCGAGCTGCAGCTGGCGCACCACCAGACCGAGCACGCCCTGGCGACGCTGAATCGGCTGCGCAGCCTGGCCCCGCACCACGCCTATGTGATCAAGCTGCTCGCGCGGCTGTACTCGGAGCTCGAGGATTGGCAGCGCCTGGCCGAGCTCCTCCCCGAGCTGCGTCGCCGCAGCGTCTTCGATGAGGCGCGCCTGGCGTCGCTCGAGCGTGCGGCCCAGGTCGGGCGTATCGCCCAAGCGGATCACGACCCCGAGGCCCTGGAGCAAGTATGGCGCTCGCTGGCGCGGCGTATGCGCAGTGATGCGGAGGTCGTGCATGAGTACGTGCGCCAGCTGATCGCGGCGGGCGCGCACGAGACCGCGGAGAAGCGGGTCCGCCAGTTCCTCGGTCGCGAGTGGTCGGAGGAGTTGGCGCGCGACTACGGCCTGACGCGGCCCGACCACACCACACGCCAGCTCAATACAGCGGAGGGCTGGTACCAGTCGCGCGCCCAGAGCCCGATGCTGCTGCTCACCCTGGGGCGCTTGTGCGTGCGCAATCGCCTTTGGGGCAAGGCCCGGACCTACTTCGAGGCGAGCCTGGCGCTACGCCCCTGTGCCGAGACCTTCTACGAGCTCGCCAGCCTGCTCGACGAACTGGGCGAGATTGGCGCCGCCCGGGAGCAGTATCGCCAGGGCCTGCGCCTGGCCGTGGATACGGGTGATCGCGCGGAGGCGGCGGAGGCCGCGCGCCTTGAGGCCCATCAGGCGGCATTGGCGACACCCGAGCGCCAACCCGTGGAACCGGCCACCACGGGCTGACCCGCGCGCGCCAGGCTATGCAGCCGCTGCCCGGCGTATGCCGGCCCGAGTGCGCGCCGCCCGATGGCAAACGCCGCTAGGCGGTTTTGCGAATAACCCGACACCGACGGTGCGCGTGCCACAGCGGCGTTTCTCCGCGATCGCTCAACGCACGTGAGCACCCAACATGCTCGTGTCACGGTCGCCAAAAAATCGTCGGGGTCGATTTAGCGCGCCGGCTACGACGCCGGCCGCATGGACTAGGCAGCGGGCCGGCTGCGCTTGCTATTGAGCCACTTAACCACGGGGCGCCACTGCTCGCGGTCGAATGCCGTTCGGTAAGGCGCGAGCTCGAAGATGCCGAGGCCGCGCTCGGCCGCCCGGACGTAATTCATGTTGTCGCGTAGCTGGGTCAACACGGGTACCCGCAAGTGGCGCAGGAATTGCTCGAGCTCACTGAAGACGTTGGTGTGCTCGCGGACACGATTGGCGATGACGCCGAATTTCGCGCGCTGCGTCTGGACGCGCTTGTTGCGCCGCATCTCCGCAATGAAGTCGTCGGCGGCGCGCATGTCGATCGGTGAGGGCAACACGGGCACGATGAAGGTGTCCGCTCGACGCATCAGGTTGCCCAAATCGCCGCTATGCGACCCGGCCGGGGCATCGAAGATCGCCAGATCGGCCGAGCGCGGAAGACGTGCCCCCTTGCGCGAGGCGTCCACGCCGCGGATCGGCGCGCGGCCGGCGGACCGGTTCTCCAGCCAGGCGAGTGCCGATCCCTGCGGGTCGAGATCGGCTAGCACCACATCATAGCCCTGGTCCGCATAGTAGCTGGCCAGGTTCGTCGCGATCGTGGTCTTGCCCGAGCCACCCTTCGCGTTGAGCGCCATGATCTGCCGCATGAGAGCCTCCGCGCGCGGCACATTACTTAGCTATGTTGGCGCATTCGCGCGGGCATGCCAAGCGACAGCGCCGCCCCAGGGGGCCGCCATGCCTAGGCGATACCGAGTTCGCCCCACATGGCGTCGACACGCGGCTTGACCGCGGGATCCATCGCGATTGCGCGGCCCCACTCCCGGGCGGATGGGGACTGGCCGAAGGCGAGGCGCAGGGATGCGCCGAGCCGATTTGCAAGCTGTGCCAAGCACTCGCTACGGCACAGAATGCGTGGACAGGTTCCCAGGTGATCCGCGGCCCCGCATCGCCGGGCCAGCAGGTCTCGATGGGCAGGTGCGATAGGTCGACCTCGGCGCCCGCCTGGACCGGCTCCTAACAGGGCGCCGCGGCACACGCCGAGGGAACATGTCGAGTACTTTCTTGAAAATAGGGAGGCTCTGCCAAGCCTTGCGCAGCCCCGGGGCGGCGCCTTGAAGAAGCCGAGCAACCGGCCGATCTCGCGCGCGGCCTCCATGTCGTCGGCACCCATGGCGCGTGCGAGCCGGCGTGTGGTGCCGAACAGGTTGCCGCGCACGGGCGTATCGTCACCCGCGATCCGTTCGAACAGGACGGGCGGTCCGCCACGGCGCAGTGTGCGATCGCCGATCGCGGTCATCTCCAGATCGAGGTCAACCGGGTGCCGGACGCGCACCAGCTCGCGCTCGTTTTTCCAGACTCTCGAGGAATTAGCGCAGGTCGCGCTAGTCCACGGTCACGTGAAGCGGGCGTAGACCGGCGCGTGATCGGATGGGCGCTCGTTCCGGCGGGCAGCGACATCGATGCCTGCATCCGCCAGCCGGTCCCCGAGGCCCCTCGACGCCAGTATGAGGTCGATGCGCAAACCGCGATCACGGCGGAAGGCATTGGCCCGGTAGTCCCACCAGCTGTAGTGACCCGGGCCGCCACCGGCGGCGCGATAGGTATCGTTGAGCCCCAGATCGAGCAGGCGCTGGAGAGCCGCGCGCTCGGCGTCGGAGCAGTGGATGGTGCCCGCGAGGCCCTCGGGATCGAAGACGTCGTCGTCGCTCGGGGCGATGTTGAAGTCACCCAGCACCACCAGCGGCCGCTGCCCCGCCTGCTCGGCGCGCAACTGCTCGGCGGCCTGCTGCAGCCAGCCCAGCTTGTGCTCGTAGGCCTCGCTATCGACCGCTTTGCCATTCGGAACATACAGGTTGTACAGGCGCACCCCGTCGACGGTCGCCGCTAGCGCGCGGCGTTGCCCGTCGGCTAAACCGAACGGGTCGCTCGATACCGCCTCGGGCGCCCGGCGCGTGATGAGGGCAACGCCGTTGTAGGTTTTCTGCCCGGTGTAGGTGACGTGCCAGCCCGCCTGGCGCAGCGCGTCGGCGGGGAAGGCCTCGTCGGTGACTTTGGTCTCTTGAAGGGCGAGCACGTCGGGGTCGTTGCGGTCGAGCCACGCGAGGACCTGGGGCAGACGGACCTTGAGCGAGTTGACGTTCCAGCTCGCGATGAGCACGGGGCACTCCTCCACCGCGGCAGAGCACGGGCAGTCGTTATACAGTCTGCGGGGTGTTTCACGTGGAACAGGGAGACCCAGGTGCGCCCCGGCCGCGCGCGGCGGCGAGGTTGTTCCACGTGGAACGCAAGCGCGTCTCAGATGTCGAGGTTCGACACCGCGAGGGCATTGCTCTCGATAAAGGCCCGGCGCGGCTCCACCTGGTCACCCATCAACGTGGTGAACATTTCATCGGCCGCGACCGCGTCCTCGATCCGGACCTGCAACAACCGCCGCGCGTCCGGATCCATCGTGGTCTCCCACAGTTGCTCAGGATTCATCTCGCCGAGGCCCTTGTAGCGCTGGAAGGTCAACCCCTTGCGCCCCTCGGCGAGCAGCCAGTCCATGACCTCGCGGAACTCGTGTACGGGGCGTTGCTGCTTGCCGCGCGCGACGTACGCTCCCGCTTCGAGCAGGTCGTGGACGCGGTCGGCGAACGCCCCGATCGCCTGGTACTCGGGCGATGTGAAGAATTGCGGCCCCAGGGCATCGCTGTAGGTGTTGCCGTGCTCGTCGTGCTCCACTCGAACACCTAGGCCGGCATCGAAACGGTCCGTGCGGACCCGATACGCCGCCCCCGGGGCGTTGTTGAGGCGCACCTCGAGCTGCCGCGCCCACGCCGAAAGGCCCTCGCTGTCTTGCAGGTCCGCTTCATGGACGCCGCGGACATTGATCAACTGCTCCAGCAGCCGACGGTCATAGCGGCGGCTCAAACGGCTCATCAACCGCTCGACGCGGGTATATTCCGTCGCCAGCGCCTCCAGTGCGCTCTCCCCGATCGCGGGTGCGTCGGCGTTCACATGGAGCTCCGCGGAGTCGAGCGCAAGTGCCAACAAGTGGCTATTGAGCTCGTCGTCGTCCTTGACGTAGTGCTCCTTCTTGCCGCGGCGGACCTTGTAGAGCGGCGGCTGGGCGATGTAGACGTGGCCGCGCTCGATGAGCTCCGGCATCTGGCGATAGAAGAACGTCAGCAGGAGCGTGCGGATGTGGGAGCCGTCCACGTCCGCGTCCGTCATGATCACGATTCGGTGATAGCGCAGCTTGTCCGGATCGAACTCGTCACGGCCAATGCCGCATCCCAGGGCGGTGATCAAGGTCGCGACCTCCCCCGA
The DNA here is from genome assembly GCA_964445325.1 of uncultured Ectothiorhodospiraceae bacterium. Lineage (GTDB taxonomy): Bacteria > Pseudomonadota > Gammaproteobacteria > XJ16 > Halofilaceae > Halofilum. Next base: position 13,738 of record CAYUKN010000011.1, on the reverse strand, counting down.
ACCGAGCATCCGGTCGAATCGCGCCTTCTCGACATTCAGGATCTTGCCTTTGAGCGGCAGGATCGCCTGCGTGCGCCGATCCCGGCCCTGCTTCGCCGATCCGCCGGCCGAATCGCCCTCGACCACGAACAGCTCCGACTGCCCCGGGTCCTTTTCCTGGCAGTCGGCGAGTTTCCCCGGGAGACCGGCGACATCGAGCGCGCCCTTGCGCCGGGTCATGTCGCGGGCCTTGCGCGCCGCCTCCCGCGCCCGGGCTGCCTCGACGATCTTGGCGGTGATCGCCTTGGCCTCGGTGGGGTGCTCCCACAAGAACCGAGCAAAACGCTCGCCGAAGGTTGTCTCGACCGCGCCCCGGACCTCCGAGGACACCAGCTTGTCCTTGGTCTGCGACGAGAATTTGGGATCAGGCACCTTCACCGACAGCACCGCGGTGAGTCCCTCGCGCGCATCTTCGCCGCTCGGCGTGACGCGCGCCTTCTTGAGGATGCCCTCCGCCTCCATATAGTGGTTGAGGGTCCGCGTCAGGGCCGTGCGAAAACCCGACAGATGGGTGCCACCATCGCGCTGCGGGATGTTGTTCGTGAAACAGAAGATGTTCTCTTGATAGGAGTCATTCCATTGCAGGGCCACCTCGACCTCGACGTCACTCTCGTCCGCGGAGAAGTGGAACACCGTCGGATGCAGCGGCGATTTGGCGCGATTGAGGTGCTCGACGAACGCCCGGATCCCGCCCTGGTACTCGAAAACATCTTCTTTGCCCGTGCGCTCGTCGCGTAGTGCGATACGCACACCGGAGTTCAGGAACGACAGCTCCCGCAGGCGGCGCGCCAGGACGTCGTAATGGAATTCGATGTTCGAAAAGATCCCCGGATCGGGGCGGAAATGGATCTCGGTGCCGGTCTGGCGCGTATCCCCGATCGCCTCGATCGGCGCCACCGGCGCACTATGGGCGTAATCCTGGCGATATGCGCGGCCCTCGCGATGGGTCGTGAGGCGTAGATGCGCCGACAGCGCGTTGACCACGGACACCCCCACCCCGTGCAGGCCCCCCGCAACCTTGTACGAATTGTGGTCGAACTTACCGCCCGCGTGGAGCACGGTCATGATGACCTCGGCCGCCGAACGTCCCTCCTCGGCGTGCTCCTCGATCGGTATGCCGCGACCGTCGTCGATCACCGTCACCGACTCGTCCGCGTGGATTACCACCTCGATCGAGCTGGCGAACCCGCCGAGGGCCTCGTCGACCGCGTTGTCGACCACCTCGAACACCATGTGGTGCAGGCCCGTGCCATCGTCCGTATCCCCGATGTACATGCCGGGGCGCTTGCGGACGGCGTCGAGCCCCTTGAGGACCTTGATATCGGAGGAATCGTAAGCGGACGGATCAGTCATCACCGGGCCTCGCGTAGCGAACGCGCTATTGTATCACCTCAGTCACCTGACCCTGTTCCACGTGGAACCGCTTGCCGCTAGCGCCCGCAGGGACCGGCACGCTCTCGGGCTCGAGCGCCGTCGCGAACACCTGCGCGCCTACGGCCAACGCCGTCGACAGCACGCGGCACCGCCGCTCGCAATCCAACTCGGCCGGTAGATCATCGAGCAACAGCAGACACCCGGCGCTCGCCACCAACTGCTCCGCCTGCGCCAGCCGCAGCGCGTACGCCAGCAACTTCTGCTGCCCCCGCGACACCGTCTGCCGCGCTGCCCGGCCATGCACCTCGACCCGCAGATCGGCGCAGTGCGGCCCCAGTGACGTTCGCTGGCGCTCGCGATCCCGCGGCCGCGCCGCCGCCAACGCGGCCTCGAGCCCCACCGCACGATCCCAACCCGAGCGGTAGCGCAACCGAGGGGCGATGCCCTCGCCCAGAAGAGCGCCCCCCAGCCGGCCAACGCGCTCTCGCAAATCCCCGACGTAGCGCTCCCTGGCGCCATCGAGCGCCACCCCCAGACGTGCGACCTCGGCCTCCCAGGTGGCGAGCTCGCGGTCACTGCGCCCCGCGCGGAGCAGCGCATTGCGCTGCTCCAGCGCGCGTCGATACCCCTGCCAGGTCGCCTGGAAACCCTGTTCCACGTGGAACAGCCCCCGGTCGAGATACCGCCGCCGCTCCCCCGGCCCCCCAGCGATCAGCTCGTGACTCCCCGGATGGACGACGACCACCGGCAATGCCTGCGCCAGATCCCCTACCCGCGCCGCCTCCGCCCCATCCAGGCGGACACGCGGCCGCCCGCTCGCCGAGCGTTCAAAACCGAGCACGCGCTCCCGGCCATCGTCCCCGCGCAGGCGCCCGACGATCCGCATCGGGCCGCCCCCCAGGCGCACCACGGGACGAACCGTGCCCGCCGCGAACGGGCGCCCCGTACCCAGCACGTGCAGCGCCTCGAGCAGACTCGTCTTACCCGCGGCGTTCGCGCCGGTGACAAGATTCAGCCGGGGATCGAGCGTGAGCCGCGCGCTCGCGATGATGCGGACGTCCTCGACGTCCAGGCGGCTCAGCCACATCGGGGTGTGCTGCCTCCAGGGGCGGCCTACAACCGCATCGGCATGACCACGTGCCGCGACGCCTCGTCCGTCGGGTCCGTGATGAGCACACTGCTGTTGGCATCGTTGAACTGCGCTCGAACCTCCTCGCCCTCGAGGCTTGTGAGGATGTCCAACAGATACACCACATTGAAGCCGATCTCGAGCGGGTCACCTTGGTACTCCACCTCGAGCTCCTCCTCGGCCTCCTCCTGGTCGGGGTTGTGCGTCTGCACGCGCAGCCCCTCCGTGCTCATGCCCAGGCGAACCCCCTTGTACTTCTCATTGGACAGGATCGAGGTCCGCGCGAGCGCGCCGCGCAACGCCTCCCGATCCGCCCGCATCTCCTTGGTGCCGCCATCGGGTACGACCCGCGTGTAGTCGGGGAACCGCCCATCGATCAACTTCGACGTAAATCGCAGTCCCGGCAGCACGACCTGGACGTGATTCGATCCCATGCGCACGCCGGCCGGGTCCTGCGCCTGCTCATCCAGCAGCCGCGCGAGCTCATTGACGCCCTTGCGCGGCACGATAACCTGCTGGCCGTCCGCCGCCGGCAGCTCCGCCATGGTTTCGCACAGCGACAACCGGTGCCCGTCGGTCGCCACCGTGCGCAGCCGATCACCCGCAAGCTCCAACAACAACCCGTTGAGGTAGTAGCGCACATCCTGCTGCGCCATCGCGAAGCCGATCCGGTCGATCGCGTTTTTGAGCTCGCCCTGCGCCAGCTCGAATGTCACCTGCGGCTGGACGTCCTCGATCAGCGGGAACTCGGCCGCCGGTAGCGTCGCCAGGGTGAATCGGCTCCGCCCCGCACGCAGCGCCAGGCGCTCACCCTCCTGCTCCAGGCGAATCGACGCCGCACTCGGTAGTGTGCGCACGATCTCCAGCAGTTTGCGCGCTGCCACGGTCGTCTCCCCGGCGACCTCCGCCGACCCTTCCACCGACGCCCGCAGCTCGATCTCGAGATCCGTGGCCGCCAGCTCGACGCCCGACTCGTCCGCACGAATCAGCACGTTCCCCAACGCCGGCAATGTCTGGCGCCGCTCGACCGCACCTATGACCTGCTGCAAAGGCTTGAGCAAGCCCTCTCGGGTGATCTCCAGCTTCATGGCCCGCCTCTCGCTGCGTAACTGTTGGGTCTATATATATACTGACTGTTATTACTAATGTCGCCTGCGCTTGCGGAGCGATTCGAGAAAAATTTGCGATTTCAGTTAGTTACCTCATCCTGAGTGTGTTCAACATCGCTCCATAAACGACCGTACAACCTGTGGACAGGCTGTGAGGCCATCCCGGGGCGAGCCCGGTTCGCTCATCCGCGCCCAGGTTTTCCACAAGATGTGCCCGCCCTGTCCCGTCAGCTCGTCAGGATGCGCATGATGTTGGAGTAATCCTCATCGATGCGCACGTCGCCCTGGCGTAGCTCGGCAATCTTGCGGCATGCGTGGAGCACCGTCGTGTGGTCGCGCCCACCGAACGCGTCCCCGATCTCGGGCAGGCTGTGATTGGTGAGCTCCTTGGCCAGCACCATCGCCATTTGGCGCGGCCGGGCCACCGATCGGCTGCGACGCTTGGAAAGCAGATCCGACACCCGGATCTTGTAGTACTCAGCGACCGTCTTCTGGATGTTCTCGATCGTTACCAGCTTGTCCTGTAGCGCGATCAGGTCGCGCAATGCCTCGCGCGCGAAATCGAGCGTGATCGCGCGCCCGGTGAACTGCGCATTGGCGATCACCCGGCGCAGCGCCCCTTCGAGCTCGCGTACATTCGACCGGATGCGCTTGGCGATAAAGAACGCCACTTCGTCCGGTAACGCCATCTCGGCCTGCTCGGCCTTGCGGTGGAGTATGGCGACCCGGGTCTCGAGCTCGGGGGGCTCAACCGCGACCGTGAGCCCCCAGCCGAAGCGGGACTTGAGGCGCTCCTCGAGGCCATCGACCTCCTTGGGGTAGCGGTCGCAGGTCAGAATCACCTGCTGGTCGCCCTCGAGCAGGGCGTTGAAGGTGTGGAAGAACTCCTCCTGCGAGCGCTCCTTGCGCGCAAAGAACTGGATATCGTCGATGAGCAGCGCGTCGAGCGAGCGGTAGAAGCGCTTGAACTCGTTGATGGCGTTGCGCTGGAGCGCCTTGACCATGTCGGCGACGAAGCGCTCCGAGTGCAGATAGACCACCCGCGCCTGCGGGTCCCGGGCGAGCATGCCGTTGCCCACCGCGTGCATGAGGTGGGTCTTGCCCAGCCCGACCCCCCCGTAGACGAACAACGGGTTGTAGGCGCGCCCGGGATTCTCGGCGACCTGCAGCGACGCCGCGCGCGATAGCTGATTCGACTTGCCCTCGACGAACGCGTCGAACGTAAACTCGCGGTTGAGATTGTGCTCGATGCCCGGTAAGCGGCGCTTGTCGGCGTCGCCCGCGCTCGCGGTGCTGAGATCCTCGGCGGCGGCCTCGGCCAGCGGCGCTGCAGCCTCCTCACCCGCGGTCGAGGCGGCATAGCTGCCGACCTCCAGGACGACGTGAGCCGAGGCCGAGTCGCATACGCTGCGCAGGATCGCGTCGATGCGATCGAGGAAGTGCTCACGGACCCAGTCGAGGACGAAGCGATTGGGCGCGTAGAGCCGCAGCGTCTCGTTGGCGAAATGCGCCTGCAGTGGCCGGATCCAGGTATTGAGCTGCTGCTCGGACAGCTCGCGCTCGAGTTCCGCCAGGCATTGCTTCCAGATTGCGCCAGCCACGCGTCCATCCCCCGGCGTTAGCAGACACTGCGGTGGACCGGCGATGCCGCCGGACGGGTCGCGACCTGGGCTCGCCTCGAGCGGGTGGGCGAGCCGACTGGGGCCGAGCGCGAGATAGTGTACGCCGCTGCCCCTGGCCGATCCACAGGCGCACGACGTTGACCATCCCCCGGGCACACGCTAGGATCGCGCGCTCGTTTCCGCCCCCCTTTCTGCGGCGGCCCGATCGAAGGATGCAACGCGATGAAGCGAACTTTCCAGCCCAGCGTGATCCGGCGTAAGCGCACCCATGGGTTCCGCGCGCGCATGGCCACCCGTCAGGGGCGCAAGGTGCTCAAGGCACGTCGAGCCAAGGGCCGACATCAACTGACGCCGTAGCGCGCCGCGCCTGGCCACCGCATGGGGCGGTTCACGCGCCGGCAGCGCCTGACGCACCCGCGCCAGTTTCGTCGGGTCTTTGCCGCGCCCACGCGCTACGGCGACCGCTTCGTGACCGTCCTCGCCCGCGAGAACCGCCTGCCCCAGGGTCGCCTCGGCCTCGCCGTGGGCCGGCGCAAGATCGCGCGCGCAACCGCGCGCAATACATTCAAACGCGTCGTGCGCGAGAGCTTTCGCGCACGCCAACACGAGATTGCAGGCTACGACCTGGTCGTCCTGCCCAAGCCCGCAGCGGCTTCGGCCACGCGTGCCCAACTGCGCGCGAGCATCGACCGCCAGTGGGACCTCCTGGTTCGGCGCGCCGGCCAGGGCTAAATCCACAGCGCTAATCGCCTGGAGCTCGCCCGTCTCATGGATTATCAGCGTTTCTTCCTTTATGGCGCGCTGGGCCTGTTGCTGCTGGTGTTGTGGCAGCAGTGGCAAATCGATTACGGCCCGCAAGGACCGAGCGACACCCCTGCCGCTGAAACCGAGGCCAAGGGTTCTGGTGATGCCGATGTGCCCGACGAGCCCATCGAAACGACCGAAACCGAGCCGTCGGCGCCGGACGAGGGTGACGCGGCGCAAGCCACCGGCGAGCCCGGTGACGCACCGGTCGATACGGGGCGCTCCGGTCCTCCGCTGGAGCGCGGCCAGCGCGTGCACGTCGTCACCGATCTCCTCGATGTGACCCTTGATACGCGCGGGGGCGATCTACGCCGCGCCCAGCTGCTCGAATACGGCGACACCCCCAAGTCGGACGCGCGGGTGACGCTGATGAACGACGAGGCGGGGCGTTTGTTCGTGGCGCAATCCGGTCTGCAGGCAGGCGATGCGCCCGCGCCAACACACCACGCCGACTTCACCGCCGAACGCGACGCGTATCGCCTCGAGGAGGGCCAGGAGCGCCTCGAGGTCCCGCTGACCTGGCAGAAAGACGGCATCCGGGTCACCAAGACCTACACCTTCCATCGCGGCCAATACATCGTCGATGTCTCCTTCGACGTCGACAACCAGAGCGGCGAGGCCTGGGCCGGGCGGCCCTATCGCCAGATCCAGCGTCAACCGTTGCCCGATAGCGAGAAGCCGACGCTGCTGCCGGCCTTTTTCGGCGCTGCCTATTACACCCCCGAGGACAACTATCAGCAGGTCGACTACGCCGATATCACCGATAGTCCGCTGAACAAGGAGGCCGCCGGGGGCTGGACGGCCATGGAGGAGCACTACTACCTCGGGGCGTGGCTGGTAGGCGACGAGCAACGCCATACCATCTACACCAAGGCCGTCGAGTCCGATGCGGGCAAGCCGCGCTACATCATCGGCTCCTACGAGCCGGGCCGGCGGATCGCCTCCGGCGCCAGCGACACCTTCTCCGCGCGCCTGTTCGTCGGGCCCAAGGAGACAAGCCACCTCGACGGTGCGGCCACCGGCCTCGACTACACCATCGACTACGGCTACATGACCTTCCTCGCCGCCCCGCTGTTCTGGGTGCTGGAGACCATCCACGACTATGTGGGCAACTGGGGCTGGGCGATCATCATCCTGACGCTGCTGATCAAGCTCATCTTCTACAAGCTCTCCGAGAAGAGCTATCGCTCGATGGCGAAGATGAAGAAGATGCAGCCCAAGATCCAGCAGCTCAAAGAGCGCTACGGCGACGATCGCGATCAGATGGGTCGCGCCATGATGGATCTCTACAAAAAGGAGAAGATCAACCCGCTCGGCGGGTGCCTGCCCATCGTGGTCCAGATCCCGGTGTTCATTGCGCTCTACTGGATGCTGTTGGGCAGCGTCGAGTTGCGCCACTCGGAGTTCATGCTCTGGATCAACGATCTCTCGGCACGCGATCCCTACTTCGTCCTGCCGCTGTTGATGGGCGCGTCGATGTGGCTGCAGCAGAAGCTCAACCCGGCGCCGGTCGACGAGTTCCAGCAGAAGATCTTCATGTCGCTGCCGTTCGTGTTCACGGTCTTCTTCGCGTTCTTCCCGGCGGGTCTGGTCCTGTACTGGCTGACGAACAACATCCTGTCGATCGCGCAGCAGTACTACATCACACGCTACGTGGTCGAGGATCAGGGAACGGGATCGAAGAAACCCAGCACCTGAGCGCGCGCCATCATGAGCGCTGAGTCGGGCGCCGACACCATCGTCGCACCGGCGACCCCGCCCGGCCACGGCGGCGTCGGCGTCGTCCGGATCAGCGGACCCAAGGCCGCGGCAATCGGCGCGGCAGTGGCGCCGCCGCTGCCGCGCGCGCGCGTCGCCGGGTTGCGCCGCATGCGCGCGGCCGACGGCACTACGCTCGACCAGGGCTTGGTGTTGTGGCTGCCGGGGCCGGGATCGTACACGGGCGAGGACACCCTCGAGCTGCAAGGCCACGGTAGCCCCGTCGTCGTCGACGCCCTGCTCGCGCGCGTGCTGGCGTTGGGCGCGCGCCACGCGCGGCCCGGCGAGTTCAGCGAGCGCGCCTTCCTCAACGGCCGCATCGATCTCGCCCAGGCGGAGGCGGTCGCCGACCTCATCGAGTCGGCCGATGCGGCGGGCGCACGTGCGGCCATGCGCTCGCTCGAGGGCGCGTTCTCGCAGCGCGTCCATGCCCTCGTCGACGCGCTCACGGAGCTGCGGGCCTGGATCGAGGCGGCGTTCGACTTCCCCGAAGACGATGTCGACCTGCTCGCCGACGGCCGAATCCGGGCACGCCTGACTGAGCTACGCGAGCGCATCGGCGAGACACGGCGTGCCGCCGCCGAGGGGCGTCGCCTCGTCGCGGGCGCGACCCTCGTGCTCGCCGGCGCCACCAACGCGGGCAAGTCCAGCCTGCTCAACCGCTTGACCGGCGCCGACGCCGCGATCGTCACCGATATTGCCGGCACCACGCGCGATACGCTCAACGAGTCCATCCGCATCGCCGGCCTGCCCGTGACCGTAACCGATACCGCGGGCCTGCGCGCGACCACCGACCCGGTCGAGTCGGAGGGCGTGCGCCGGGCCCATCAGGCGCTCGAGCGCGCCGACCGCATCCTCTACGTGGTCGACGCCCGCGAGGGGTTGGCGGCGCTACCGCCCGAGCTCCCCGCTGATGTGGCCGTCGACGTCGTGCATAACAAGATCGACCTGACGGGCGCGGCGCCGGGATGGGTCGAAGCGGGCGAGCGCGGAGCGACCTTTGCCGTATCGGCGACGACCGGCGCGGGGCTCGAGGCGCTGACGCAGCACTTGCGCTCCGCGATCGGGGCGGCACCGGACGCCGGCGATGCCTTCAGCGCCCGGCGACGCCACCTCGAGGCCCTCGATCGTGCCGACGAGGCGCTGGCTGCCGCCGAGGCGGAGCTCGCCGCCGACGCCGGTGCCGAGATCGCGGCCGAGCATCTGCGCCATGCGCAGGAGGCCCTGGGCACGATCACGGGCCGGGTCACGACCGAGGATCTGCTGGGTGAGATCTTCAGCCGATTCTGTATCGGCAAGTGATATCTTACCGGGGCCATTGGCGCCGGCGGGGCGTGCGCGCGACGATGCACGGTGCCCGGGACCAACGCGGGGCGCCGCAACGCCCGCGAGGTGAGCGAGCATGGAATACCCACAGCGTTTCGATGTGATCGTCGTCGGCGGGGGCCACGCCGGCACCGAGGCGGCGACCGCGGCCGCGCGCGCGGGCGCGCGCACGCTGCTTTTGACTCAGAGCATCGACACCATTGGCCAGATGTCGTGCAACCCCGCCATCGGCGGCATCGGCAAGGGCCACTTGGTGCGCGAGATCGACGCCATGGGCGGCGTCATGGCGCGCGCCGCGGACCGCGCCGCGATCCACGTACGCACCCTGAATCGCCGCAAGGGCCCGGCGGTGCAGGCGACGCGCGCCCAGGCCGATCGCAATCTCTATCGCCAGGCGGTGCGTGGCCTGGTCGAGGCCGAGCCCAATCTCCATATCTTCCAGCAAGGTGTCGACGATCTGGTCGTCGAAGACGACGCCGTTGCCGGTGTCGTCACCCAGCTCGGGATGACGCTGCGCGCACCGGCCGTCGTGCTGACTGTCGGGACCTTCCTGGGCGGCTGCATCCACGTGGGTGACCGCCAGCAAAAGGGCGGGCGCGCCGGCGACCCCCCGGCCCAGGCGCTCGCCCAGCGCCTGCGCGCGCTGCCATTCACGGTGGGTCGTCTCAAGACCGGCACGCCCCCGCGTATCGACGGGCGCTCGGTCGACTTCTCGCGCCTGGAGCACCAACCCGGCGACAGCGACCGCCAGGCCCTGTCGTTCCGGGGCACGGCCGCCGACCACCCGCGTCAGACGGTTTGCCACATCACCCACACGCAGCCGGCCACCCACGAGCGCATCCGTTCGGCGCTCGATCGCTCCGCCATGTACGCGGGTGACATCGAGGGCGAGGGCCCGCGCTACTGCCCCTCGATCGAGGACAAGGTGGTGCGCTTCGCCGACCGCGACCACCACCAGATCTTCGTCGAGCCCGAGGGCCTGGACACGCCCGAACTCTACCCCAACGGCATCTCGACGAGCCTGCCGTTGGACGTCCAGATCGCGTTCGTGCGCTCGATCCCTGGCTTCGAGCAGGCCCAGCTCACGCGCCCCGGCTACGCCATCGAGTACGACTTCCTCGATCCAACCGGCCTGCACGCCTCGCTCGAGACCAAACCGCTCTCGGGGCTCTATCTGGCCGGCCAGATCAATGGCACCACCGGCTACGAGGAGGCGGGCGCGCAAGGGCTGGTCGCCGGCATCAATGCGGCTCGCCATGTCGCTGGCGACGCACCCTGGCAGCCGCGCCGCGACGAGGGCTATATCGGCGTGCTCGTCGATGATCTGGTTACGCGCGGCACGCGCGAGCCCTATCGCATGTTCACCAGCCGCGCCGAGTATCGCCTCCAGCTGCGCGAGGACAACGCCGATCTGCGCCTGACCCCGAAGGCGCGCGAGCTCGGCTTGGTCGACGACGACCACTGGGCCGCGTTCTGCCACCGCCGCGACGCCATCGCCGCCGAGCAGGAGCGCCTCCAGACCCTGTCGATCAAGCCCAACAGCGAGCGCGCCCGCGCGATCGAGGCGGCGCTCGGCGTGGGCATCACCAAGCCCGAGGTCGCCGCCGATCTGCTGCGGCGACCCGAGGTCGACTACCCCGACCTGATGACGGTCGAGGGCATCGGGCCCGGTGTGGACGACGCCAGCGTCGCCCGCCAGATCGCGATCCAGGGGAAGTATGCGGGCTATGTAGCCCAGCAGCGCGACCAGATCGAGCGCGATCGCGCGCGCGAGGCCACACCGCTGCCACCGGACCTGGACTACGATGCGGTCGCGGGCCTGTCGACCGAGGTGCGTGAGAAGCTCGCCCGGCAGCGTCCCGAGACGATCGGCCAGGCCGCGCGCCTGGAGGGCGTGACCCCGGCGGCGGTGTCGATGTTGCTGGTGCACCTCAAGCAGCGTGGGCAGGAGCTATCCAAGAGCGCGTGACGGGCGCGAATACGCTGGCGCGCGGGCTCGATGCACTCGGCGTATCGCTCGAGTCCGACGCGCGCACGCTGCTGTTGCGCTATCGCGACGAGCTCGCGCGCTGGGCCCGGGTGCACAATCTCACCGCCGTACGGGACCCCGCGGAGATGGTGGCGGTGCATCTGCTCGACAGCCTGGCGCTCGCCCCGTTGATCCGCGGCGAGGCCCTCGCCGACCTCGGCTCGGGTGGCGGCCTGCCGGGTCTACCCCTGGCGATCGCGCACCCGGCGTGGGCCGTGACCCTGATCGAGCCGCGCTCCAAGCGCGCCTTGTTTTTGCAGCACGTCACCCGCATGCTCGACCTCCCCAATGTCACCGTCGAGCGCGCCCGCGCCGAGGACATCGGCCCGCCGGAGCGATTCGATACCGTGGTCACGCGGGCGTTCGGTACACTGGCGCAATTCGCCAGCGCAGGCGGGCCGCTGTGCCGCCGCGGCGGCTGCCTGCTCGCCGCCAAGGGTCGCGATCCCGGCGCCGAGATCGCCGCCCTGCCGCCGGGGTGGCGCCACGAAGTGCTCCCGCTGACGGTACCCGGGGTATCGGGTGCGCGCCACGCGGTGCGCATGGAGCCGCCGCGGCCGGCGGCGTGAGCCGCCCGCGGTGGGCACGGCTGTTAAGGCGAGACTTCGGAGGACGCGCAGCGCTATGAGTCGCCTCATCGCGGTGGCCAACCAGAAAGGCGGTGTGGGCAAGACGACGACGGCGGTCAATCTCGCCGCGTCGTTGGCCTCCACGCATCGTCGCATCCTGCTGGTCGATCTCGATCCGCAGGGCAACGCCACCATGGGCACCGGCGTGGACAAGCGCGCGCTGGAGCGCTCAACCTACGACGTCCTGATGGGCGAAGCCACGGCGCAGGAGGTGGTCCTCCCCCTGGAGTCCCTGGATATCGCCTTGTTACCGGCCAACGGAGATGTCACCGCGGCCGAGGTCAAGCTCATGGACAAGCTCGCGCGCGAGCAGTGCCTCAAGAAGGCGTTGCAGCCGCTGCGCGAGCAATATGACTACATCATCGTCGATTGCCCGCCCGCGTTGAACATCCTCACCGTCAACGGGCTGGTTGCGGCCGACGGCGTGATGATCCCGATGCAGTGCGAATACTATGCCCTGGAGGGCTTGACCGCCCTGCTCAACACCATCGACGACGTGCGCCACAGCGTGAACCCATCGCTGCGCATCGATGGCTTGCTGCGCACCATGTACGACGGGCGCAATAACCTGGGTGCCGATGTCTCGGCCCAGCTCACCGACCACTTCGGCGAGCAGGTCTATCGCACCGTCATACCGCGCAACGTGCGCCTGGCCGAGGCGCCCAGCTACGGCCGGCCGGTGCTGTACTATGACCGCACCTCGCGCGGCGCCCTGGCCTATCTCGCCCTGGCCGGCGAGGTGCTGCGCCGCGACACCCACGAGCGCCGGCGCGAGAGCGCCGCCGCAACCTGAGCCGTACCAACCCGGGCGGAGCCACCCAACAGCCATGTCCAGAAAACGCGGACTCGGTAAAGGCCTGGACGCGCTCCTGAGCGAGCCCCAAGCCGTCTCCGAGGTGACCGAGGTCAGCGACGCCGAGCGCCGCGACGCGCTCCAGCAGGTCCCCATCGATCGCATCGGGCGGGGTCGCTATCAGCCGAGGCGCCAGTTCGACGCCGACGCCCTCCAGGAGCTCGCCGACTCGATCGCGGCCCAGGGCGTCGTCCAGCCCGTGGTGGTGCGCGCTGCCGAAGACGGCTATGAACTCATCGCCGGCGAGCGGCGCTGGCGGGCGGCCCAGATCGCCGGGGTCACCGAGATCCCGGCGGTGGTGCGCCAGCTCGACGAGCAGGCCGCCGCTGCCATCGGGTTGATCGAGAACATCCAGCGCCAGGACCTCAATCCGCTTGAGGAGGCGCGGGCGATCGCGCGCCTGGTCGGCGACTTCGGCCTGTCGCATCAGCAGGTGGCGTCGACGGTCGGGCGCTCGCGCGCGGGTGTATCGAATCTACTGCGCCTGCAGGAGCTCGACGAGACGGCCCAGCAGCTGGTCGAGGAGGGCCGACTCGAGATGGGCCACGCGCGTGCGCTACTGGGCTTGTCGCCCGATCGCCAGCGCGCGCTCGCGCGCCAGGTCGTCGAGCGCCAGCTCACGGTGCGCGCCACCGAGGCGCTCGTGCGCCGCGAGCTGTCGGCTGACGGCGACGACGCGAGCCCGCGCGAGGGCGCCACCAAGGACGCCGATACCCGCCGCCTCGAGCAGGAGCTGTCCGAGAAGCTGGGCGCAGCCGTGACGGTCCAGCCCGGCAAGGGCGGGCGCGGGCGGTTGCAGATCGCCTACAATAGCCTCGATGAGCTCGAGGGCATACTCGAGCACATCCGTTGAGCCGCGCGGACCTCGTTGACCCCCTGCTGACGCGGCTATATACTCGCGCGCCTCATTCGTGGGCTTCGCCACAGCGACCGCGCTCGCGCTAGGGGGAGAGCCGCCGTGGCGACGCCGACGGAACAGGGCCGCGCTCGGCCGCGCCTCGGCCGGCTGATTGCGGCCTATCTCGCGGTGGCGGCCATCGCCGTGGTGCTGGCGGCCCTGCTGGGC
>CAYUKN010000010.1:0-37235 GCA_964445325.1 uncultured Ectothiorhodospiraceae bacterium | reverse complement strand
CGGGCACGCGCAGCGTCATCGAGCCCGAGTGCCAGTGCTCGAGCACGCGGCCCGTAACCAGCCAAAGGTCGTACTCCTCGTCGGGCGACTCCGCGGGCTCCTCGTAGGGCAGCGCCATGATCCGGGCCCGGTTGTCCGACTGGCCGTAGAACTGGACACCCTCGTCGACCTCGACGTAGGGGTCGTAGCCCGCACGGTAGCGCCAGCGCGTCTCCTCGCCGTCGACCACGGGCCAGCGCAGCCCGCGCTCTTCGTGATAGCGCTCGAACGGCGCGAGATCGTGCGCATGGCCGAGGCCGAACCGGCGGTACTCCTCGAACAATCCCTTCTGGATGTAGAAGCCGAAGTGCTCCGCCTCGTCGTTGTCGTAGTCCTCGGCGGTCTCGGCCAGCGGATACTGGTCGACCTGGCCGTTGGCGTAGAGCACCTCATAGAGTGTCTTTCCCTTGTAATCGGGATTGGCATCCAGGATGTCCTGAGGCCAGACCTCGTCGGTAGTGAAGCGCTTGGAGAACTCGACGAGCTGCCACAGATCCGACCAAGACTCGCCCGGCGCGGTGACAAGCTGGTGCCAGAATTGCGTGCGGCGCTCGGCGTTACCGAAAGCACCTTCCTTCTCAACCCACATGGCCGTGGGCAACACCAAATCGGCGGCCTCCGTCGTCACCGTCGGATACGGATCCGAGACAACGATGAAGTTGTCCGGATTGCGATAGCCGGGATACGTCTCGTTGGAGTTGTTCGGTGCCGCCTGGAGGTTATTGGTGGTCTGGATCCAGTAACAGTTGATCTCGCTGTCGTTGAGTTTGCGGTCCTGGAGCACCGCATGTGCACCTACCCAGCCGGGAACCACGCCAGAGGGCAGCTTCCATAGCTTTTCCGCGCGCGCCCGATGCTCGGGATTGGCAACCACCGTGTCAGCGGGCAGGCGATGGGCGAAAGTGCCGACCTCGCGCGCGGTGCCACAGGCGGAGGGTTGGCCCGTCAGCGAGAACGGACTGTTGCCCGGCTCGGAGATCTTGCCGGTCAGCAGGTGCAGGTTGTAGATGAGCTGATTGATCCAGACACCGCGGGTGTGCTGATTCGCCCCCATCGTCCACAGGCTCATGACCTTGGTGTCGGGATCGGCGTAGAGCTCGGCAATCCGGTCGAGAAGGTCCTCGGAGACACCGCTGACCTCGGAGACGCGCTCGCGTGTGTAGTCCTGCACGAATGCCTTGTACTGCTCGAAGTCGATCTGCTCCATCGCGGCCGGATCATCGGCGTTCTCGGCCTGCTGCTGGAGCGGATGCTCGGGGCGCAGACCGTAGCCGATGTCGGTCGCGCCCTTGTAGAACGCCGTATTCTCGGAGATGAAGTCCTCGCGATAGGCGCCCTTGTCGATGATGTACTTGGCGATGTAGTTGGCGATCGCCAGATCCGTCTGCGGCGTGAACGTGACCGGGATATCAGCCAGGTCGGAGCTGCGATGGGTAAAGGTCGTCAGCACGGCCACCCGGACATGCGGAAACGACAGGCGGCGGTCGGTCAGCCGGGTCCACAGGACCGGATGCATCTCGGCCATGTTGGAGCCCCATAGCACGAACGCATCCGCATTCTCGAAATCGTCATAGCAGCCCATGGGCTCGTCGATGCCGAAGGTGCGGATGAACCCGCCCACGGCCGAGGCCATGCAGTGGCGCGCGTTGGGGTCGATGTTGTTCGAGCGGAAGCCCGCCTTCATCAGCTTGGAGGCGGCGTAGCCCTCCCAGACGGTCCACTGGCCCGAGCCGAACATGCCGACGGCTTCGGGTCCCTTCTTCTTGAGCGTCTGCTTCCACTGCTTGGCCATCTCGTCGAAGGCGCGCTCCCAGGAGATCTCCTGGAAGTCACCGTCCTTGGCGAACTCGCCGCCGCGCATGCGCAGCAGGGGCCGCGTCAAGCGGTCCTGGCCGTACATGATCTTCGACAGGTAGTAGCCCTTGACGCAGTTGAGGCCCTTGTTGACCGGGGCATCGCGATCGCCGTGGGTGGCGACGACCTTGCCTTTCTTCGTACCGACCATGACCGAGCAGCCAGTGCCGCAGAAGCGGCAGGCCGCCTTGGACCATTTGATCTGCAAGGCGTCCTTGCTCCGCGGATACGACTGCGCGGCCGCAGGCAGGCTGACCCCCGCGGCCGCCGCGGCGGCGCTGGCCGCCTGCACCTTGAGGAATTCACGGCGGGTCAACTGCATCATTCACCTCCGAGCAGTTCGGGCTCATCGCGGTAGTGCGAGACGAGCGCGCAGGAATAGACCCCGTCCATCAGGGACACGGTGTTGAATAGATCGCCCAGGGCCCGCTCGTCGGCGGCCTCGAGCACAACGATGAGCTTGCCTCCCTCGCGAACGTGGACCTCGGCACCTTCCATGGCGCCGATGGCGGACGCTACGACGGGTGCCCGGTCCTCGGGCGTGTGGACGATGATGCCGGATACGTGCGCACCCAGCGCCTCGCCATCGCCCGCCTCGGGCTGGTTGTCATCCGACATGACCGGGCTCCGTATGTTGCTGCATGGCTGTTATGGCGTCGGCGGGGCAGACAGCGACGCAGGCACCGCAACCCGTACACGCCTCGGGCTCGACGACCGGCTGCGGCGGCAATCCCACCGCGAGCGTGAACGAGATGGCGTCATACCCGCACACCTCACCGCACGATTGGCAATGGATCCCGCTGCGCGCCAGGCAGGCCTCGCCGATCCGTGCGGTCACGTCCCAGGGTGGATCGCGCTCGACATCGAACGCGGGTTCGGGGCAGGCCTCGACGCACGCTGCGCAGAACGTGCATTCGCCCTGCCCGTGCGTGAAATCGACCTCGGGGAAGCCGCCGTCGCCGTTGATAATGATCCCTTGGGGGCAAGCGTCGGCACAGGCACCGCAGCGCGTGCAGGCATCCTCGAACCCCTCCACGGCCCAGGGCGGGCGTCGCGGCGGCGCCCCGCGATCACGGAGGCGCCCGCGCAGCAGCGCGCGCCGGCTGCGGTCGATGGACTGGGCGGCAGTCATAAAGCCGTTGCCATCGGCGTCATCCGCCCGGCGGTCCGGGCGGCCCCGCGATCATCTGCGTGATCCACACCAGGAAGCCGTAGCCGCCGACCACGGCCCCCGCGATGACGGGCCAAATCAACACCGCAAGCAGCGTGAATACCAACCGCTCGCCCTTTCTCCCTTGCAACCAGGGCGTCTCGATATCGTCCGATGATGGTTCGCTGTGATCGGCCGGATCTGCCATCGCCATCGCCTCCGCGTGATCGCCTACAAGATAACGCCAGGGCCGAGCCGACTTTTTGATCTCGATCAAATATGGCGGCGAATGACGGCGGACGATGATGCCGCAGCGCGTGGGGCGGGCGAGCGCCGCGGCCACCGCCCAGCGCGATTTCACGGGTCGCTCGCGCCGCGTTCGGGCCGCAGGTAGACGAACCAGTACGTGAGCGCCACCAGCACACCCCCGCCCAGGACGTTGCCGAGGGTCACCGGCAACAGGATGCGCCCGATCGACCCGATCCCGACGCCGACCGGCTCGGCGCCCACGGCACCCCAGAAGCCGGGCTCGGCCAGCGCGCCGATGAAGGCAGCGCACGGGAGGTAGAACATCACGGCGATCGCGTGCTCGAGGCCGAGTGCATAGAACGCGGCCACGGGCGGTACCAGCGCCACGACCCGGTCGGTCGTCGTGCGCGCGCTGTAGCTCAGCCAAACCCCAAGGCACAGGAGCGTGTTGCCGAGCAATCCCAGCAGGAACGCCTCGTCGAGCGCCAAAGCGTTCAGCCGGCCCGCGCTCTTGAGCAACGACGCCCCCACGGCGCCGCCCGCCTCGGCGTGCTGGCCGGCGAGTATGAGCAGACCGCCGGTCACCACGGCCCCGACGAAATTGCCCACGAAAACCAATCCCCACGCGCGCAACAGCCGCAGCGTGGACAGGCGGCCATGCACCCAGGCCATCACCATCAAGACGTTGGTCGTGAACAGCTCCGCGCCGCCGACGAGCGCCAGGACATAGGCCAGCGAGAACGTCAGTCCGCCAATGGTCTTGGCCAGGCCCACCGGCAACTCACCGGCAAATCCCGCGGTGGCCGCAGCCGCGAATGTCGCCCCGAAGGCCACGTAGGCACCCGCGAGCATCGCCAGCACGAGCAGCGCACCGGCATCCTTGGAGGCCTTGGCGACGCCCGTCCTCTCGGCGCGCTTGGCCATGTGTTCCGGCAGGAAAGCGTCCATCTGCCCGGGTAGCTCGAGCCCCCGTCGCTCGTCGTCGCCGGCCATCCGTCATACCCCCACATCCGGACTTGCTATCGCAGACTAGCACCGCCGGGTCGACGTGCGCGCGACGCCGTTCCGATCAATATGCACCCGGATGCATGGATTATCCTCATCGGGCGCAGGAGGCCGTGGCCGGCTTGACCACAGTCAACGCGCGCAATCACAGCACCGCGCTAGTCTCCGCTCGCCCTTGAAATCACCCTGACGACACCGACCGCACGCGAGTGGAACACCGTGAGCGACCCCCGCGACCAACAGCCCGACGCGCTCGACACGGCGCACGCCGTGCCCATCGAGACCCTACTCGAGCACCTCGGTACCACCCGCACCGGCCTGTCGCACGAGGCCGCGGGCCGTCGCTACGCACGCCATGGGCCCAATGAGCTGCCGCAGGCCCAGGGGCGCGGGCCGCTGCGCCGGCTCGCCGCGCAGTTCGATGACGCGCTGATCTACGTGCTGCTCGCCGCGGCGTTGGTGACCGCGCTGCTGCGCCAGTGGGTGGATATGGGCGCGATCGTCGGCGTCGTCGTCATCAATGCCGTGATCGGCTTCGTCCAGGAGGGCCGCGCCGAGCATGCGCTGGCCGCGGTGCGCGGCATGCTGTCGCAGCGTGCGACGGTCTGGCGTGACGGTGAGCGCCAGACCGTCGCGGCCAGCGAACTCGTGCCCGGCGACATCGTTGCCCTGGCTGCCGGCGACAAGGTGCCCGCCGACCTGCGCCTCATCGACAGCCACACACTGCGGATCGACGAGTCGCCGCTGACCGGCGAATCCGAGCCCGTCGAAAAAGGCACCGACCCCGTGGACCCGCAAAGCCCATTGGCCGAACGCCTGTCGATAGCCTGGTCGGGGACCTTGGTGCGCTACGGCACCGGTGCCGGCATGGTCGTCGCCACCGGCGCCAACACCGCGCTTGGCGCCATGTCCACGATGCTCGCCCGGGTTGAGCAAGTCGAGACCCCCCTGGCGCATCAGCTGCGCCGCTTCGGCCGGCGCCTCACGAGCGCTATCGTCATTGTCGCCCTGGGTGTGTTCGCGCTGGCGACCGCGATCCAGCAATTCCCGTGGGTGGAGGCGTTCCTGGCGGCCGTCGGCCTGGCCGTCGCCGCCATCCCGCAGGGCCTGCCCGCGATCATGACCATCACGCTGGCTGTCGGCGTACAGGCCATGGCTCGGCGCCGCGCCGTCGTGCGCCGTATGCATGCCGCCGAAACCCTGGGCTCGGTCGACACCATCTGTTCCGACAAGACGGGCACGCTGACACGCAACGAGATGACCGCGGTCTCGGTGGCCCTCGCCGAAGAAACGGTCACTGTCACCGGCAGCGGCTACGCCCCCGAGGGCCGCTTCGAGCGCGGCGGCGAGCCCATCGCCCCGCGTGCAGTCCCCAACCTCACTGCGTTGGCCCGCGCTGCCCTGTTGTGCAACGACGCTCGTGTCGAGCGCGACGCCTCCGGGCAGTGGCATCTCGACGGCGACCCCACCGAGGGCGCCCTGCTGACGCTGGCTGCCAAGGCGGGGCTGTTGGAGACGACCGAGCACAAGGAGTGGCCTCGCGTGGACGCCATCCCGTTTAGCTCCGAGACGCGATTCATGGCCACGCTGCACCGCGATCCCGAGGGCGGCGCATGGGTCGACGTCAAAGGCGCACCCGAGCGCGTCATCGCCATGTGCGATCGCGTCGCCACGCAAAGTGGCTCGGACGGTATCGATCACCGCGCGTGGCGCGACCAGGCCGAATCTCTAGCCAATGCCGGCCAGCGTGTGCTCGCGATCGCGCAGCGCCGGCTCGCCCACGACACCGACGCACTCGATGCGCAAGAGGCCGCATCCGGGCTCGAGCTGCTCGGCCTTGTCGGGATGATGGACCCGCCGCGCGATGAGGCCATCGAGGCCGTCGCCCAATGCCAGGGCGCCGGTATCCGGATCAAGATGATCACGGGCGACCACGCGCTGACCGCGCGCGCCATCGGCGCGCGCATGGGCATCGGCGATGGGCGCTCGGTACTCACCGGGGGTGATATCGACGGCCTCGACGAGCCCACACTGCGCGAGCAGGCCGCGCAGGTGGACGTATTCGCGCGGGTGTCGCCGGAGCACAAGCTGCGCCTGGTCGAGGCCCTCCAGCACCGCGATCGAGTGGTTGCGATGACCGGGGATGGCGTCAACGACGCCGCCGCGCTCAAGCGCGCCGATGTCGGCATCGCCATGGGCAACAAAGGGACCGAGGTTGCGCGCGAGGCCGCAGAGATCGTGCTGACCGATGACAACTTTGCCTCGATCGCTGCGGCCGTCAGGCTGGGACGCACTGCCTACGACAACATCAAGCGCTCAGTGGTGTTTCTGTTGCCGACCAACGCAGGCGAGGCGCTAGCGATTATAGCCGCCGTTGTCGCCGGGCTGCAGCTGCCCATCACACCGGTGCAGATCCTGTGGGTGAACATGGTCACCGCGGCCACGCTCGGTCTCTCGCTCGCGTTCGAGCCGGGCAACGCGGCGGTGATGGCGCGTGCGCCCCGGCCGCCGAGCGAGCCCATGATTACGCGCGATTTGCTGGGCCGGATCATGACCGTGGGTGGCCTGATGCTCGGGGGCACATTCGGCGCATTCGCGGCCCTGCGCGCGCACGGCGCGGACCTCGCGCTGGCACGCACTGCGGCGGTGAACGTGCTGGTCATGTTCGAGGTGTTCTACCTCTTCAACGCACGCCTGCTGGCGCAGCCGTTGCGCTCGCTCGGTGACCTGATGGGTAACAAAGCGGCCTGGGCGTCGGTCGCCATGGTGGTCTTGCTCCAGCTCGCGTTCACTTACGCCCCGCCGCTGCACTGGCTGTTCGACTCGGCGCCCATGCCGGCGAGCTATTGGCTCTGGGTGGTCGCACTCGCGGCACTGGTGGTGCCCGCGGTCGAGATCGAAAAACGCGTGCGCGGACGACTGCGAGCCGAGGGGGCTCGAGCCGTACCGGCGAGCTGACGGCAGGCGCCTGCCGCCATTCGGCTCGTGCGCCCGCTCTACACAGGGCTACAGGTAGGGCTTGAACAAGGTGGCCAGGCGCTCGCGATCGGCGATGGTGATGGCGTGGGTGTCGGGGTCGGTCGTGATCAACCCCTCGTGCTCGAGCGCGTGCAGGCCGCGCGATACCGTCTCGTCGGCGATGTCGAGCAGATGGGCCAGATCGCGCTGCTTGAGCGGCGAGTCGGGATGCCCCACGGGGGTGACCACCTGATCGGCCAGGCGCTCCTCAAGATAGTAGAGGAGATAGGATAAGCGCGCCCGCATCGGGATACGCGCGTTGCGCACGATCTTCGACAGATGGGGCCCCGCGTCGCGTGCGACGATGCGTGCCAAGGGGCGCCACAGGCGCGGCTCCGTGTTGAGCGCCTCCTCGAGCGCGGATCGCGGCAATATCACGGCCAGGGTGTCGCGCACAGCCCGTGCACTCGCCGAGCGCGGCTCGTTCGCACAAAAGCTACGCGCACCGAAATTGTCGCCCGCGACCGCCAAGCGAAAGCCAACGACGATACCGCTGAGACGCGACCATTCCAAAAGCGCAGCACCGTGCGCAATGACCAAAATGCCTTCGGGCGGATCCCCTTGACTGTAGAGCACGTCGTTGCGCTGGGCGCGGATCATCGACGCCCGCGGCGCCAACCGGTCGAGCACCGGTGCGGCATCCTCGCCGACATCGGCCAATAGATCGTCCAGAAACCGCGATTGCATACGCCCTCCCGCACCGGCACTTCGCCAGGCTGCTTGGGTGCCAGTCTGACACACGCTCGCCCCGGCACCCATCGAATCGCGGGCGACGCACTCGACTTTGACGCCAGTCAAACCGGCCGAGGCGGTGATCGCCGGACGATGAAACTGCCCTGTCGCAACACGAAAGAGGTCAACACCATGTTCGATCATGTCCTCATTGCCTACGACGGATCCGATTACGCCGATCGCGCCCTGGAAGCGGCGGCGCGACTCGCCCGCGGCGTTGGCTCCAAAGTGACCGTTTTCCACGCCCGGCTCGAGGGGCCGGTGCCCGAGCGCATCCGTGAGCTGGCCCCACGCCAGCAAAGCGCGGCCGAGGCCCACTCCCTCGGTGGTTTCTACGACGCCGCCTCGATGCACACCGAAGAGCTCGACGAGATCGGGCGCCAGCTGCTGGAGCAAGCGAGCTCGGCCCTGAAGACGTACGGTATCTCGAACTACGAAACCGTCACCGGCGCCGGCGACGCCGCCACGGCGATGCTGAAACACGCCCGGGAAAATGGCGTCGATACCATCGTCATCGGCTCGCGCGGTCATAGCACACTCGCCGAGATCGTCCTCGGCAGTGTCTCGCACAAGATCCACCACGCGTTCGACGGCACCACGATCACGGTGCGCTGACGCCCCATTCGTCGACGCCGGCGCGGCCATCGCGCCGGCTCGGCCTTGCCCGCCGTGGTGGCCGCCGGTCTACACTCGCTGCCGGGAAACCGATGTGCTCGATGACGCCCGGCGGATGAGCCACCGCCGTCGCCGCCCCCCCGGGCGAACCGTTCAGTCGAGCAGGCCTGCCTCGGCCGTTTGCGGGGTACGGGCACCTTCCGGAGGCTGTCTTGGACACGGGCTACGTGCTCACCACCATCGGTGCGCTCCTGCTCGCGGGGCTGGCGATCGACTGGGTCGGGCGCCGGCTGCCGCTACCCCGGGTGACACTGCTGCTGGTGTTCGGCGTCGTCATCGGGCCCGAGGTGGGCAACTGGCTTCCGCAAGCGGCAGCCGACCAATGGTTCGCCCCCGTGACCAAGCTGGCCTTGGTGATGGTGGGTTTCCTGCTGGGCGAGCGATTCTCGGTCTCGGCCCTGCGCCAGCACGGGCGGGTCGTGCTGGTCGTGTCGATCACCAACGTGCTCGGCGCCACCCTGGTCACCCTGGGGGGATTGCTCCTGGTGGGGACTCCGCCGACGTGGGCCGTTCTACTCGGCGCCATCGCGGGTGCGAGCGCCCCGGCGGCCACCTACGACGTGGTCGCCGAGGACCGCGCCGACGGCCCGTTCACCCGCACGCTGCTCGGCATCGTCGGCATCGACGACGCCTGGAGCTTACTCGTGTTCGGCGTTGCCCTGGCAGCGGCCGAGCTACTCGCAGGGCAGAGCGC
Source organism: uncultured Ectothiorhodospiraceae bacterium (assembly GCA_964445325.1). Classification (GTDB taxonomy): domain Bacteria; phylum Pseudomonadota; class Gammaproteobacteria; order XJ16; family Halofilaceae; genus Halofilum. Next base: position 27,819 of record CAYUKN010000010.1, on the reverse strand, counting down.
GCCGTGGGCCGCGCTGGTCGACGCGCTTCGGGAGACCGGCGGCGGCATCGCCCTGGGCGCTGTCCTCGGTGTGCTCGCGGCCCCACTGACGCACCGAATCCAACCGGGCCAGCCGACGCTCCTCGAGGCGCTCGGGATCGTACTGCTCACCGCCGGGCTGGCGGCCCTGCTCGAGGTGTCGGCCATCCTGGCGGCCATGACGCTCGGGGTGGTCCTGGTCAACCGCGGCGACCACCACGAGCGCGCCTTCTACGAGATCGAGCACCTGGAATGGCCTCTGATGGTGTTGTTTTTCGTCCTGGCCGGCGCCTCGCTGCACCTGTCTGCGCTAGCGCAAGTCGGTCTCATCGGCGCGGTCTACATGGTGTGCCGACTCATCGGGCTCATCGGTGGCGCCCGGTTGGGTGGGCAACTAGCCGGTGCCGAACCCGCGGTGCGAAAATGGATGGGTTTAGCGTTGCTGCCGCAAGCGGGTGTCGCGCTCGGCATGGCGCTTCTGGTGCAACAGCGCTTTCCCGCTATCGGCGAGGCCCTCCTGCCCCTGGTCATCGGGGCGACTGTGGTGTTCGAGATCACTGGTCCAATGGCGACCCGTGCAGCCCTGCGCCGCGCCGGCGAGGCGTGATCGCTGAGCGTGCGGACGAAACCATGAATCACCTCACACGAAAATATGGGTGCGTGGGGATAACCCATGCACGTAATGGCCCGATTGCCGCCGACGGGGATGATCGACGCAAACCAAGCCATCACTCGCTTGACCGTCTTGCGATTTGATCTCGATCAAAACACCGATCGGGCAACGCAGTGTAGACTGCGCGTGCCTAACCCGGCCGAGGCATTCCGAGCCTCACCATGAAGCACTCTCGATCAGTCGGAGTAGCCGATGTCGCTCGACCCCTTGATCCTCTCGCGCATCCAGTTCGCGTTCGTGGTCTCGTTCCACGCGATCTTCCCCGTGTTCACGATCGGGCTGGCCGCCTATATCGCCGTGCTAGAGGGCCTGCTCCTGAAGACGGGCAATCGCATCTGGGAGCAGCTGTCGCGATTCTGGACCAAGATCTTCGCCGTGGTCTTCGGCATGGGCGTGGTCTCCGGGATCGTGATGGCCTTCCAGTTCGGCACGAACTGGAGTGAGTTCGCCTATCGCTCGGCCAACTTCCTCGGGCCCGTGCTCAGCTACGAAGTGGTGACGGCATTCTTCCTCGAGGCGACGTTCCTGGGCGTACTCCTGTTCGGGCGCGAGCGCGTCCCGCGGGGCACCCACGTGTTCGCCGCCCTTATGGTTGCACTCGGCACGTTCATCTCGTCGTTCTGGATCCTCGCGGCCAACTCATGGATGCAGACGCCGGCCGGGGTCGAGCTGCGCGACGGCATGTTCCACGTCACCGCGTGGGGCGAAGCGATCTTCAACTCATCATTGCCGTATCGGTTCGCGCACTTCGCCCTCGCGGCATTCTTGACGGGCGGCTTCGTCGTCGTCGGCGTCAGCGCCTACTATCTGCGGCGCAATCGGTGCGTACCGGCGAACCGCAAGGCATTATCGATGACGCTGTGGCTGCTCGCCGTGATCGCACCGTTGCAGCTCGTCGTCGGCGATCTCCACGGCCTCAACACGCTCGAGGAGCAACCCACCAAGGTCGCGGCGATGGAGGGCAATTGGGAGCGTCAGGCCAACGCGCCGCTGCTGCTGTTCGCGCTACCCGATGGCGAGGCACAGCGCAATTATGCCGAGCTGGGGATCCCCAGCGGCGCCAGCCTGCTGCTCAAGCACGAGGTCGACGGCATAGTTCCCGGTATCAAGGATGCCCCGCGTGAGGTGCAACCGCCGGTGGCCGTGGTCTTCTGGAGCTTCCGCATCATGGTCGGACTCGGCGTGCTCATGATCGGTTTCGCCGTGTATGCGCTATGGCTGCGTTTGCGGGGTCAGCTTTGGCAGGCGCCGCGGTTCCTGCGCGGGCTCACGTGGATGATCCCGGCCCCGTTCATCGCGGTACTGGCGGGCTGGTTCGTTTCCGAAATGGGTCGCGCCCCATGGCTCATCTACGAGCGGCTGACCCATGCGGAGGGCTTGACCCCGGCGCTGACGGGCGGGATGGCGCTGACGAGCCTGATCGGTTACTTCCTGGTCTACGCGGTCGTGTTCGTCGCTGGACTCTACTACTTGGTGAAGATCGTCCAAGCGGGGATGGAGGTCCCGGATGAGCCGCCGAGCGAGCTCGACCGCCCCAAACGCCCGTTCTCGGCGGCCCATACGCCCCTGTTGGACCCGCACGATAGCGAAACGGGAGGCTGATCCATGGAGCTCGTCGACCTCACTGCGATCTGGGCCGTGATCATCGGCTTCGGCGTCATCATGTACGTCCTGATGGACGGCTTCGACTTGGGGGTGGGGGTGCTGTACCCGCTGGCCCCCGGGGAGAGCGCGCGCGACGAGATGATGAACTCTGTCGCACCGGTCTGGGACGGCAACGAGACTTGGCTGATCCTGGGCGGCGCCGGCTTGATCGGCGCCTTTCCACTGGTCTACTCGGTCCTATTGCCGGCGCTGTATCTGGGCGTCTTCCTCCTGTTGGCCGGACTGATCTTTCGCGGCGTGGCATTCGAGTTCCGTTTCAAGGCGGACGCTCGGACAAAACACCTCTGGAGCTACGCATTCTGCGGTGGCTCGGTGGTGGCGGCATTCGCCCAAGGCTGCGTCGTCGGCGCCTACATCCAAGGATTCGAGACCGAAGGTTTCGCCTATGCCGGGGACGCACTCGACTGGTTGACGCCGTTCACCGTGATTTGCGGGGTCGGCCTCGTGATCGGCTACGCCATGCTCGGCTCGACTTGGCTGATCATGAAGACGGCGGGCGAGACGCAGCGCTGGGCATTCCGGATCACCCCCAAGCTCCTGCTGGGGGTGCTGGTGATATTCCTGCTGATCAGCCTGTGGACACCGCTGGTCGATGCACAAGTGCGCCAGCGCTGGCTCGAGTGGATCGGTTACCTGTGGGTGCTGCCCGCGCTGACACTGGTTTGCTCCGGGATCCTGTGGCGAGCGATAGAGCGTCGCCAGGAGGGCGTGCCGTTCGTCGCCACCATGGGGATTTTCCTTTTCACCTATCTGGGTCTGCTGGCGAGCAAGTGGCCGTATGTTGTACCGCCCGAGCACACGCTCTACGACGCCGCCTCGGCACCAGCTTCGCAGCTCTTCCTGTTGCTGGGCTTTCTGTTCGTGATCCCAATCGTGCTCGCCTACACGGCATGGACCTACTGGGTGTTCCGCGGCAAGGTGAGCGCGTCCAGCGGGTACCATTGACTCCGCAGGCTACGTGACGCGGTTTGCCCGATATCGCTCGGCGAGCACCCAGCCCCGGGGTAGACGTCATCGCACTGGCTTCCCCGCGCGACGCGGCGGTCGCCGCGACGAGTTCCGGCCTGCGCCGCGCGCTACCCACCGGCGGTGGGTGACCTCCCGGAACATACGCCCGGGCGTTTGATGGGCGATTTGGCCGACAAGGACTGGCTCGCATCGGAGGCGCGTGCTGTCCGTGGCTGGCTGACAGCCAGTATCGCATTCGCCTTGCTCGCCACGGCGGCAATCATCGCCCAGGCCGGAGCGATGGCCCATCTGGTCGCGCTCGCGCTCGACGGTACCGAACTATCCCGATGGCGCGCGCCAGTGGCCGTGCTCGCCATCGCGGTGACCGCGCGAGCGCTCGGCCAGTGGGGCCAGAGTGCCACCGGGACCGCGGCGGCAGCGCGTGTGAAGAGCGGCCTGCGACGCCGCCTCTGGGACCGCATAGGTGCGCTCGGGCCCGTGGGCACGCACGACTTCGCTCCCGGCGATGCCGCCGCGCGCGTGCTCGACCGGGTGGACGCACTCGAGGGCTACTTCGCCCGTTTCCGCCCGCAGCTCGTGGTCTCCGGCTTGGCTCCGCTGGCCATCCTGGTGGTCGTCGCCAGCCTCGACTGGCTGGCCGCCATCCTGCTACTGGCGGCCGCGCCCTTGATCCCGCTGTTCATGGCCTTGGTCGGCATGGGCGCGGACGAGCTCAACCGCCGCCAGGCCGAATGGGTGAACCACCTCAGCGGACATTTCCTCGATCGCGTGCGCGGCCTCGTGACTCTGCAGCTCTTCGACCGCGAGGGCGCCGCGGTCGCCGATGTCGAGCACGGCGCCCAGTCCTACCGGCGCCTGACCCTGCGCACCCTGCGGGTGGCGTTCCTGTCGTCCGCCGTTCTTGAGTTCTTCGCATCGGTCGCGATCGCCGTGATCGCGATCTATATCGGTTTCGCCCTGCTCGGCGCCATCGGCTTCGGGCCCGCCGACGAGCTGACCCTGTACGCGGGCTTGTTCGTCCTCCTGCTCGCGCCCGAGTTCTTCCAGCCGCTGCGCAACCTCGCCCAGCACTATCACGATCGGGCCGCCGCGCTCGGCGCCGTACCCAGTATTCGCGCTGTCCTCGAGCGGGCATCACCGGCGGCGGACGACACGGCGGCGCAACATGACGGCGGCGCGCGTCGGATCGTGTTCGACGCGGTCGATCTCGGCTACGGCGACGGCGCGAGCGTACTCCACAGCGTGGAGTGCACTGTCGAGCCCGGTGAGCGGGTGCTTCTGACCGGGCCTTCCGGGGGGGGCAAATCAACGCTCCTGGCGGCCATCGCCGGTTTCCTCGCACCGACCGCGGGCCGGATCCAGGGCACCGGCCCCTGTGCCTGGCTGGGCCAGCGGCCATGGCTGCTGCCGGGCAGCCTGCGCGACAACCTGCGCGTCGGGGACCCCGAGGCGACGGAGGCCGCGGTCGAGCGGGCTGCGGACGCCGCGGACGTCAGCGAGTTTGCCCAGCGCACGCCGGCCGGACTGGACGCCCGGGTCGGCGAAGGCGGTCACGGCTTATCCGGTGGCCAGAGCCAACGGGTGGCGCTTGCACGGGCGTTCCTGTCGCCCGCGCCGGTGGTCGTCCTCGACGAGCCTACGGCCAAGCTCGATCCGGCCGCCGCCGAGCGCGTGATCGCCGGCTTGCAGCGGCTGGTGGAGCAGCAACGCACCGTGATCATCGCGAGCCACGATCCGCGGCTGCAACGCCTGGCCCAGCGGCGCCTCCATGTCGCCGATGGGGCTGTCCGGGAGGTGGCCCTGGATGCGTGAGCTACTGCCGTATCTACGCCTGTTGGGCGCATGCCGCGGGCGTCTCGCCGCGGGTGCGCTGTTGATGCTGGCGACGAGTTTGGCGTCGATCGGGTTGCTGGGCCTGGCCGGCTGGTTCATCACCGCCACGGGTGTCGCGGGGCTCGCCGTCGCTGCCGGGGCCAGAATGACGCTGGACATCTATACCCCGGGCGCCGGCATTCGTGCATTCGCCCTGACACGAACGGCGGCACGCTATGGTGAGCGTGTCATCCACCACGACGCCATCCTGGGCCTGCTGGCACGCTTGCGCACGCGCGTCTTCGCCGCCCTGACCCGGCTCGATCCGCGCACGGCCGCGCGCTTCAGCGGGGGCGAGATCCTGCACCGGCTGACGAGCGACGTCGATGCGCTGGACCAACTCTATCTGCGCAGCATCGCCCCGCCTGCGGTGGCCCTGCTCGCGCTTGTGACCCTGGCCACGGGCACTTATTTCATCGATGCCACACTGGCGCTCGCGATCGGTGGCGGCCTGCTCGCCGTCGCCATCACCGTGTTCCTGGTCACCACGCGCACGAGCGGGCGCGCCGGTTGGGCCATCGTCGATCACGGCGAGCGCCTGCGCGCGCAAGCGGTCAGCGCGCTGGCCGGCCTCGCCGAGCTGCGTGCCTTCGGCAGCTGGCCGCGCCAGCGCGAGCACTTGGACGCCGAGGGCGAAGCCCTGGTCGCCGCGCAGCGACACAACGCCTGGGTCACCGCCGCAGGCGAGGCCGCGGTGACACTCGCCGTCCACGGGGTGGCCGCGGCGGCGCTCGTGGCTGGACTGCTCGCGCACAGCGAGGGCGAGCGGACCCTGGCCGTGGCGGTGCTCGTCCCGCTGGCCGTCCTGGGACTCACCGAGCTCCTGGGCCAAGTCCCCGCGGGCGGCGCCACGCTCGGGCGGACGCGGTCGGCCGCCGCGCGCCTCAACCGCCAGCTCGCCACCGCCGCCGCGGTGAGCGCACCGCCGACACCCGCTGCACCGCCGCCGGGAAACGAACTGGCACTCGAGCAGGTCGGCTTTCGTCCGGGACCGCTCGCCGATCCCGTCCTGAGCGGCGCCGATCTGCGTATCCGCGAGGGCGAGACCACGGTGGTCACCGGCCCCTCGGGCAGCGGCAAGTCAACACTGGGTGATCTCTGCGCCCGGCTCATCGATCCGGACAGCGGGCGTGTCACCCTCGGCGGCACGGATCTGCGGGCGCTCGAGCCCAAGGCATTGCGCGCGCGCATCAGCTATCTGCGCCAGGACGAGCACTTATTCGCCGAGACCATCAGAGAGAACCTGCGCATCGCCGCGGCGGATGCCGACGACACCGCCCTGTGGCATGCGCTCTGGGTCACCGCCCTGGACGAGCGCATCGCAGCCCTCGATGACGGCCTGGATAGCTGGCTCGGGTCTGGCGGTACCGGCTTGTCGGGGGGCGAGGCCCGGCGGCTGGCGCTGGCGCGCGTGGTCCTGGCCACTCGGCCCGTCGTCGTGCTCGATGAGCCCCTGGCCGGCCTCGATGCGGACACCGCGGCGACCGTGGCCGATCGCCTCGCCCGCGTGCTCGCCGATCGCACCGCCATCGTACTCGCCCACGCCGGCGCCGCCATGCCCCGGCCCGACCATCACTACGAGCTCCGTCATGGTCGGCTCCGCGAGGCTGGCGGGTGACGGATCCTGGGCCCGGGGCGTCGAGCGAAGCGCCGGTGCGGTGCGGGTGGGCGGTGGCAGCGGTGTGCGCTCAGTGGCGCCCGAACCATTTGCGCCCGCGGCGCTGGCGCTCGGCTGCGCGGCCGCTGATGTGGTCGATCGCGATCCCCATGGCCTGACGCCAGCGCTGCTCGAGCTCGATCGACCACTGCGGATCGGTCTCGCTCAGGGTCTGGATGAGCGCATCGAGCCAATAGTCGTACATCCAATCGGGGATAGCGTAGCCATTGGGGCCATGCGTCTTGCGCAGCCGCTCCAACTCGTCCTGGCCCAGACCCCCACCCGAGGCGTAAAGAATCGAGGCACTGATGCCGTGGCGCAGCAGAAAGATCTGGCGCTCCCAATTCGTTTCGCGGAACCGATCGGCGATGTCGGGATGGCTGCCGGTGAAGATCGTGTAGAACCGCCGCAAGAAATCGCTTCGACGCAGGCAGCGCTCGAAACTCTGGTAAACATCCGCATAAGGATCGTTCATCGCTAGCCTCTGTGGCGCCGGATTCGTGGCAGTATGCCAATGAGCTGAACCGCGGCAATTGACCACGCTCAAATTCGCTCGCATGGCACGGGCCTGACGCCGACATCTGGCTCGTGTGACCGACCAGCGACGGCAACCCGCACCTTGCGCGACTGCGTGGCTCGAGCACGAGCCACGGCCGGCCAGTAGCGGACAAGACCTTCGAGGAGAGGGACAAAACCCTGAACGGGGCGAGGCGACGCGGGTGCGTGAGCAGGCTTGGTTCGGCGCCGCCCAATCCGGCCAGCGCCATCGACTACGGCGGCGCATCATTCTTGAGGCGCCAACTGCGCGCAATGACCCGGCAAGTGCAAGCCTCGTTCCAGCGGGATACCCGCGGCCAAAAGAGCCGTCCTGGTTGATCGGGATCAAGCTCCGGGCGCACCACCCGGTTGCGCAAGTGCACGGGCCTTACGAATGACCCGATAGCGGCTATCATTCGCCCGGACGTCCATCCGTACGTATACGGCCGCGATCGCATGCACACACCGGAAGGCTTCGCCGAGCTCCTGCTGCTGTTGTTGATCGCGGTCGCCGCGGCCGCGGTGTTCCTCCGGATGCGCCTGCCCGCAGTGCTCGGCTACATCGTCGTCGGGATCGCCACGGGCCCGAGCGCGTTCGCCCTCATCCAGGACCTCGAGACCATCCGCTCGCTGGCCGAGCTCGGCGTCGTACTGCTGCTGTTCACGATCGGCCTCGAATTCTCGCTGCCCGCACTGGCGCGCATGCGGGGTGCCCTGCTGGGCCTCGGCGGCGCCGAGGTGGGCATCGCCACGGCGGTCACCATCGCCATCGCGCTGGCGATCGGCATCGCGGGCCCCGGCGCCGTACTGCTGGGGGGCGTGGTGGCGATGTCGTCGACCGCCATGGTGACCAAGCAGCTCCAAGATCAAGCCGAGCTCAACGAGCCGCACGGGCGGGCCGCGCTGGGCGTGCTGCTGTTCCAGGACATCGCCGTCGTCCCCTTCCTGGTGATCATCTCGGGCCTGTCGGCCGAGGCCGATGGCGCGTTGGGCCGCGAGCTCGCCATGGCGTTGGTCAAGGGCGTGGTCGCGATCGGCACGATCCTGCTCGTCGGTCGCTTCTTCCTCTCCCGCGTGCTCAGTACCTTGGCCGAGCTGCGCTCGGGCGAGCTGCTGACATTAAGCGCTCTGGCGGTGGCGCTCGGCGCCGCCTGGTGTACCGCCGCCCTGGGGCTCTCGCCCGCCCTCGGCGCTTTCGTTGCAGGACTGATGCTCGCCGAGAGCCCCTATCGCCACACCATGGAGGCCGAGATCCGGCCTTTCCGCGACGTGCTCGTCGCACTGTTCTTCGTCAGCGTCGGCATGTTGCTCGATCTATCGATCTTCGGGGTCGGCTGGGCGTGGATCCTGCTGCTGTTGAGCGCGCTCATCGCGTTCAAGCTTGTGTTGATCGTCGGGCTCTGCCTGATCGCGCGCATGAGCGCGTTCGACAGCCTGCGCACCGGGATCAGCCTGGCCCATGGCGGCGAATTCGGCTTCGCCCTGCTGACCGTTGGCCTGTCGCACGAACTCCTGCCACCCGACTACGGCCAGGTCGTGCTCGCCGCGCTGCTGCTCTCGATGGCCACCGCCACGCTCGCACTGCGCTTCAACGGGGCGATCGCAACCGCCGTGCTGCCGATGCGGTCCGAGCGGCGAGCCCAGGGCGCTGCGCAGTCGGACGTCGATCCCACCGACCGCGTCCTGCTGGTCGGCTTCGGCCGCGTCGGCCAACATACCGCCCGTATGCTCACCGATGCGGGCTTCGCCTGGCTCGCGATCGACAATGACCCGACACGCGTCGAGAACGCTCGCGCGGCCGGCTCACCCGTGGTCCACGGCGACGGTACGCAACTCGAGGTATTGCGCGCGGCCGGTGTTGAGCAGGCACGCGCACTGGCGCTGACACTGGATGATCCGAGCACGCTGCTGCCCCTGGTGCGGCGCGTCCACCAGGCGCTACCGAATCTCCCCATCCTGGTGCGGGCGCGCGACGACACGCATCTCAACGAGCTCCAGCAAGTCGGGGCCACGGAGGTGGTGCCCGAAACGCTCGAGGCCGGCCTCATGGTCGGATCGCACCTGTTGATCCTCTTGGGTTTGGACAAGACGGACGTCGCCACACGCGTGCGCACCATCCGCAACGAGCGCTATCGTCTGTTACGCGCGCTCTATCCCGGCACCGGGGAGCTCGCGCCCCAGTCACTCGAGCTGCGCGCCGTGACCGCGCCCGCCGACGCACGCCTAATCGGCCGGCGCCTGGACGGGCTCGGCTTGGAACGCTACGGCGTGGCCGTCACTGCGCTGTTGCGTGCGGGCGATCGCACCGCTTGGCCCTCGGGTGAGACGCCCTTGCAAGCCAATGACGTGTTGCTGCTTGAGGGCACACCCGATGCACTCGACCGGGCCGAGGCGCGCCTGGTGCGGCGCTAGCCACGGGTTGACGCCGGGTCGCGACCGAGCGAGCGCCGCGCGGATCCGATCGGGCCACCGCGCCCCCAAGTGCCTGGGGCCGCGTATGGCACGCCGTCTTCAGCGCCGGCTACTCGACGGCTGGGCCACCGGCTCACCGTCGTCACAGCCCTTGCACCAGAGTTCGAAGCCGAGCATCGACGCGCGGCCTTGCTCGGTGACGACCCAGGGCCGCTGGAACCAGGGCGGCTGGTGGCGCACGTGGCGCGTGTGCCCACACGCCAGATCCGCGACCCAGTGGCCTTCCTCGTCGGTGTGGAAATCCACGATGGGTTGATACATCTCAGCCTGTCGCCGTCGATGTCACCGGGCGGGCACGCGCACAAGCAGCGCCAACAGCAACACGAGCCCCGCGCTCCACAAAAGCGCCGCCAACCCGAGGCCCCATACGCTGGCGCCGCCGAGCAGCCGCGCCAAGGCGGCGGCCCCGATCAATACAGCCACCGCAGGGAGCGTCCCAATGTTGCCCAGCTCGTGCTTGTTGCGCGTGAGACGCACGCGCGCCATCACGCCGGTCGTCAACGTGCCGAGCGCGCCCACCGTGATGGCGTGGGTCGCGGTGCCCGAGGGCAACCCCCACCCGAGCCAGGCGAGGCCCACAAGTGCCAAGCCGACCACCAGCCAGGCATAGCCTGCGCCGAGACACCACAAGTCGGGCCGGCCGCGGCAACCCCACAAGCGCCACCGCAGCAGGCGCACCAGCGCAATCACGGCCGTCACCAGCACCAGTAGCGCCGCGAGCACTCGCGCATTCGGGAGCAACAACAGCACCATCGCCAGCGGGAGGCAGACCAACAGCCCGGCCTCCAGGCGTGGCTGCACGCGCGCGCCCAGATGGCCACCGCCTCGTTGGATCGCACCGGCGGCCGCGGGCGCGATGATCCGCCCGCCCAGGAACAGCATCAGCAGCGCGAACAGCAGCACTGTCTCCTCGAGCACGAGGAACTGCAGCCAGGTCTGTGTCGTCACCAACGCGAGCTGGAACACTGCGACCGCAATGGCCAGCCCGATCAACAGCGGCCCGATCGCGCGATTGCGCCACCTCTTCGCACGCTTGACAAACGGCGGTGTGACGATAGCGGCCAGAAACAGCGCAAACGCGGTGTTGGCGGTCAGCGCCAATGCGCTGGCCGGAGCAATGAGGAACGTAACGCGCCCCAAGCCCCACAGCAGAACGAGGCCCGTTAGCTGTGCGGCAGTCGCACGCGCAACCAGAAAGCCCGTGACGACCGCCAGGGCATAACCGAACAGCAGCTCATGGGCGTGGCCGGGAATGGTCGCGAGGCCGGGGAGCAGGGCTTTCCCCGTAACCATGCCATGGACCGATAACGGGACGGCGAGCGCCCCATAGAGCGTCGCCGCGGGGAAGAACGGAGCCTCGGCGGCAAGCCTGCGCCGCCGCGACACGGGCGGTGCTGGTGTTTCACGTGATGCCATGGCCAGCGGTGCTCGCTCCCATCCGGGCCGATCGCCCGCCGCTAACGTCCGCGATGAAAATCGTCACGCCCGGTGCCGCTGCGGACCGACATAATGCAAATATGCTACCGTGCATCCTTATTGGCTCGAAGCATGAGCGCACCTTGATCCGCGGGCGTTTCATGCCCTGGCCCGCCTCGTCTCATCCGTCCGCCTCCCTTGTGTTGGCTATGCCGCCGGTGCCATGTCACACGGATGCAATGGCATGCGATTAGGGTCGTGCGCGCCAAGGGGACGTGGCCCCTCGCATCCCAGTGACCCTGGGCCACGAAACCGTGGCTAGAAAAGCCGCGATCCCGCGGAAATAGTGCGCCTCGCTGAACAAAGGAATTTGAATGATAGAAGTCGAAACGACTGGCGAATCCCGGGCCGACCGTATGCTGATGTGCACTATCTGCGGTTGGGTCTATCATGAAGCCCGTGGACTGGCCGGAGCCGTAGCTGCAGGCACGCCGTGGACGCAGGTGCCGGCTTCGTTCGTTTGCGCGGAGTGTGCTGCGGGCACCGAGTGGTTCCAAGAGCTTCGAATCGGGGGTTAGCCGATGCTCGCCGACGCGGCAACGGGTGAAAACGACCCGCCCCTGGTGTTGACCATGGCGGCGGTGGATCGGTTGAGCCGGTTATTGGAAGAGACGGGCGAGACGGCTTCGCTGCTGCGCATCGAGGCCCATGGCGACCATGGCGCTCCCTCTTTCGATTTCGCGCTCGAGTCGGCCGCACGATCCGACGACGTCGTCCTCGACTTCGCCCGTATTCGCGTGTTGTTGAATCGCGACACCAATACGATGCTGCGCGGTTTCGAGCTCGATCATCGCGACGACGACCAGGGCGAGCGCTTCGTTATCCGGCGCTCCGAGTAACGACCCTAAAGACGCGAAGTGCCCAAGGAGAGGCACGATTTGCTGCTGTTAGCGGGCATGCCTTGAGCTTGGCCAACGGCTTTCCGTCGCATACTCAGTAGGTCGAGCGTCTGCGCATAGCGGCCCTAGCCGTCGAGGCCGACCCGGCACATGCCCCGATTCATGTCGGCCCTTCCCGCGTCGCCCGCACACCCTTCTTCTGGCCTGGGCGCTGATGCACTGCGTCACGATTTCGCCGAGGTGTGCCTTAGCTGGGCGCTCGCAAGTGATGCCATCGATCTCGCGAGACACGCCTTCCTCGGCCTCTTCAGCGCGTCCGCTTGAATGACAGTGCGCGAGACGAGTGCCATTCGCTTGCGCCCATCTCCCCTGCCGGTGCCCAGTGGCGCTGTACGAGCGGCAGACCGCGGCCCTTCAGTAGGCGCTGCCAGTACATCCACGGCAGCACCAGCGTGTTGAGCCACCACGCGCTGCGCCGCTCGCGGGTCGAATCCCACGGCAGACTCGGGCGTACACGCTTTTCGTATTCGAATTCGGCGAGCACGACTCGTCCGTAGGCGGTGATCAGTGGGCACGAGGCGTAACAGCTATACCGCAGCCGCGGCGCCTCGCCCGACATGACGGCCTCCAGGTTCGCCACGGCCACGGGCAATTGGGCCCGCACGGCCGCGGCCGTCTTCGATGTGGCGCCGACGTCGCGTCGCCGACACCCGAAGACGCTGCCATAGCGACGGTGCTGGAGCGTCGATGCATCCACGGCGATCCAGCCACTGGCGTCCGCCAACGGACTCCCGGCGACGCCCTCGAGCGTCGGTGTGTACTCGGGCACGCTGGAGAGACTCGGCGTGGCCACGCGCAAGCGCTGATCGATTGCCCCCGAGAACCCGTGGCGGCGCCAATATTGACCCGCCATGTAGACGATCTTTTGGGCCGCACCCGGGCATTTGACCGGCATCGCGGGCTGAGTGAACAGCGCCCGGCCCTGCGCCAGCGAGCGGATTCGCCCCAAGCAGCGCTAGCGCCACCGGCGGTGTCGATCGATGCCGCGAGGCCATCGCCGAGGGCCTCGCGCAGCCCGGGCACTCGATCCCCTGCAATTCGAGTCCGGGACTGGCCACCAAGTACTCGCAGTCCAACACCCGGGCGTCGCCCAGCTCGATACGACGGGCGTCGGGATCAAAGCGCGTCACATGCTCACGCGCGCCACCTCAGTGGCGCGCGCCTTTCGTTCCCTCGGGCGCGACCCGGGCGCCACTCGGGCGGGAACTTGGCCGACGACGCCGCTGCCATCGGCGACGCCACCATCGAGACCGCTGCGAGGCCCGCCGGATTGCTACATGCGCCCCATCGTGTTGTCGCGATCGCGGATGACCTCGCCCATTTGCTTGCCGATGATCGACACCAGAGAACCCATGACGGCCGTGCCGAAGGCGACCGCGACACCCACCTGCAACGTCTCGCGCATGACGGCTCCGTCGAAGTAGTCGATTTCGGCCGCCGTTGGTTGGAACTCCATCGCGGCCATCCCCGTATAGTGCATCCCGGCGATGGCGCCCCCCATCATGAGGGCGCCGGCGAAGCGCACCGGTCCACGCCGTCGTACCGCCATCCGCAACGCCGCAGTTGACATCACGATGGCGATCGCGATCGAGGTCCCGAGCAGCAGCGGGTCATAGTGGATCTCAACGGCGGCACGCATCGCGGCCATGCCCGTGTAATGCATCGCCACCACGCCCACGCCCATCAGCAGGCCGCCCCCGAGCCAGGCGCCGGTGCTGGTCGGCCGCCGCGCGACCGCCAGCAAGGCGACGAGTGTCGTCGGGATGGGCGCGAGCAATGACAGCGTGGTCAAGCCGATGTCGTAGCTCACCGGCTCGCCCGGTGCGTAGGCGAGCATCCCGAGGAAATGCATGCCCCAGATCGCGCAGCAACTGAATACGAGGCTCGCTAGCACCAGCCAGCCGATCCGAATACCGTCCTCGACATCCCCGATGTAGCGCGAAAGCACCAGTGCGACGTACGCACCGGCCACCGACACGACGATGGACAGACCGGCGAGCCAGAGGTTGTAGTCGGACAAGGTGTTGGTGATCACGGTATCGCTCCCATGGTGTTTGGCGATGACAAAGCGCGGCTCATGCGCGGCGGGGCGGCGAGGCAACGCCGCGTGAGCCAGTGACCGAGATACTAGCTAAATCGTTCAAAACGTTCAATTCGATTAAAACGTTCAGGGCGGTCGCCGTTGATGACGACGCGGTGCGGCCGGTGCGGGCGGCAAGCCCACGGCCGCGGTTGCGGTTGGACAGGTGCGCGCCGCGGCATGCGGGCGCGGCTGGAGTGCCCTGTGGCGGCGTACGATGCAGCCGGCCGCCTACCCCGCTTCGACCGCCGAGACCAAGTCGGGGCGATCGTTGTCGGGCCGATTCACCGCGCGACTGACAGGCCACGCCTCGACGAGCTCGTCCTGGAGGGGGCCCAGCAGCCCCTCCAGGGTGGATGCCTCGGCGGCGGGGTCGATCCATGTGTTGGCGGTATCGTCGTCGGGCAAGACCACGGGCATCCGACCGTGCACGGGCTTGCCCACGGCGTTGGCGTCGGTGGTGAGGATCGCCATCGTGCGCTGGCCGTCGGCGTCGGTAGCGGCCAAACCGGCGAAGAAGAACACCCGATCGTCGGGACAGCGGAAGAAGTGCGGCTGCTTGGGGCCGCTGTCGCGCGGCTGCCACTCGTACCAGCCGTCCGCTGGGATCAGGCAGCGCCCCCGCCGGAATGCACTGCGGAACATGGGCTTGTCGGGCGCGCTCTCGGCTCGCGCGTTGATCGGCGCCTTGCGGTCGGCATCGAGCCAGCGCGGCCGGAAGCCCCATCGGGCCGACGCGACCTTGCGCGCGCCCTCGGCATCGCGCCCCGCAACCAGGACGTCCTGGCCGGGCGCGATGTTGTAGCGCGGTGGCCCCAGGCCGCCCGGCACCTCGGCCAGCCAGGGATGCCCGCGCGGATTGCGCAAGGTATACCGACCGCACATGAGCGCCACTCCGATCGATCCATAAACCGTTGGCTGGAGCTTACCACTTCGCGGAACAGGCAAGCGCTGAGTTGTCGCGAAGGCGCGAAGGGCGCTAAGCGTCGCCAGATTCGTGTTGTAGGAGCCACAACACCATGCTCATTGGATTGGGTGTCGCAATCGATGATCACTCCAATCCCGGTACAGGCCACTAACGGGGGCGATCAAAGACAGATCAAGAGGCCGCCTCGTGATACGGAATTGCGGACGCTGCCTAGAAAATCGCGGCACCACCCCAATTTGCGCCCTGCGCGCCTTCGCGAGCCCCGAACGCACGGCACTTCGCCATCGTAGCGGGAGCCACATCGTTGGCGCTCTTGATCAACCGATTCCGTCTCTGGTGATTTCCCCCACGCGCCCCAGATCGGACGTTCGATGCGCGACCACCACCTCGAGCTCCCCATCGACGTATTGCGCCCCGCGTTCGACGACGCGCTCGCCGCGGGCGCGGTCGTCGTCAGCGCGGCCACCGGCTCGGGCAAGTCGACGCGCCTGCCCGCATGGTCGCGCGCGCAAGGGCGTGTGCTGGTGGTCGAGCCGCGCCGGGTCGCGGCGACGAGCCTCGCGCACTGGGTCGCCGAGCAAGCCGGCACTGGCGTCGGCGACGACGTCGGCTACGCGATTCGCCACCAGGCGCACTACAGCGCGGACACGCGCATCGTGTTCGCCACCCCGGGTATCGCGTTGCAGTGGCTGGCGCGCGACGGGCTGGCCGGATTCGACGTCGTCATCCTCGACGAATTCCACGAGCGACGCTGGGACACCGATCTGCTGCTCGCGCTCTTGCAGTATCGCGCCCGCCATCGGCTCGTGGTTACGTCGGCGACCATCGACGGTCCTCGCTTCGCGCGCCAGATCGATGCCCGCCACCTCGACAGCGAGGGCCGCACGTATGCCGTCAGCGTCGAGCACCTGGCGCGCGAGCCGCGCGCCCTGCCGAGCGCCAAAGGGCTCGCCGAGCGCGTCGCCGACGCGGCGCGGGGCGCACTCGATCGCAGCGATGGCGATGTACTCGTCTTTCTCCCCGGCCGCGGCGAGATCGCCGACGCCGCCAAGGCCATGCGGGGCATCGATGCCGACTGTGTCGAGCTCCACGCCGGGGCCGATGCAGAGAGCCAGCGCCGCGCGCTACGGCCCGGCCCACGGCGCCGGGTGATCCTGGCGACCAACGTGGCCGAGAGCTCGGTGACGGTCCCCGGCGTCACCGCGGTGATCGACAGCGGTCTCGAGCGCCGCACGCTGCGGCGCAACGGCCGCACGGTGCTCGCGCTGCAGCCGATCGCCGCCGACAGCGCCGAGCAACGCCGCGGCCGCGCCGGGCGCACCGCGCCCGGGATGTGCCTCCGGCTCTGGGGCAAAAACGCCCCGCTCGCCACGATCACGCCCCCGGAGATCCAGCGCGAGGATTTGACCGAGCCCGTGCTCGCGGCCGCATGCGCCGGCCGGCCCGCGCGTGATCTGCCGTTCCCCGACGCCTTGCCCGACGAGGCGCTCGCGCGCGCCGAGCGCCGCCTCACCGCGATGGGCGCAATCACCGAATCGGGCCAGGCCACCGAACGCGGGCGCAGCCTGTTCGCACTGCCGATCGATACGGCGTTGGCCCACATGGTCACCGCCATGCCCGACAGCGCCACCGCCGGCTTCATGGCCGACCTCGCAGGGGCGTTGAGCACCCGCCGAGCGATCGCCCAGCTGCCCCAAGGCGCACGTGATCGCGATGACGTCGCCGAGGCGTTGGGGCGGCACTGCGATGCCACGCTGCGCGTCGCGGCCATGCGCGGGCTCGCCCCGGAGGGCGTCCAAGTTCGGGGCGAGGAGCGCCGCGAGGCACGGCGCCTCGCCGACCAGGTCCGCGATCTCGCGGGTGCGGGGACGCGCCCGCGCGACGCATCCGGCGTCGAGGTGGCCGAGTCCGCGCTCGCTGCGGGCGCAGGGGCGACGCCCGAGATGGCATTCGTGCGCCGCGAGCGCCGGCGCCACACCATGGGCAACGGTGGCGAAGAGGTCGAGATCGGTCGGGACTCGCTGCTGGTCGACGACGCCGAGGCCGCGCTCGTGCTCGACAGCCACAGCGTGCCCGGCAAGGGCACGCGCCAGACCCTGACGATCGCCGGTTGCCTGGCCCCCATCCCATTGACCGCCCTCGTTGAACACGGCCTCGCCGAGGCCCAGCTGGCCGATCCCGACTGGCTCGACGGCGAGCTCGTCGTGCGACGCCAGTGGACCTATGCCGGCAGGGTCGTGCAAACGGACAAGGTCGAGCCCAGCGGGGCGGATGCACGCGACGCGATCGCCCGGCTGGTCTTGAACGACGCGTTGCTCACCCCGGCGGGCGAGCGCCTGCGCGACGACATCGAGGCCTGGGGCCTCTACGTGGCGCTGGGTTTCGGCGACGGCGAGGTCCCCGATCCGCACGCTTGGCTGATGCAGCGCTTGCACGCCCTCGGCGTCGCCGAGGCCGGTGACATCGAGCTCGTCGAGGCCGCCGATCTGCGCTTCGATGGTGTGCCCTTGTGGGAGCGCGAGCGCTTCGACCGCACCTATCCACGCGAGGTGCGCCTGTCGGGCTTGCGCATGCGCATCCATTACGACGTGCGGCGGCGCACCGTCACTGCGGAGAAGGTCGAGGGGAGCCGCAAGACCGATCCGAAGCGCTGGGAGCTCCCCGCCTGGCAGGGCTGGCACGTGCAGTTCCAGCGTGCCAGCCGCATCGTCGACGTTCGGTGATCGGCCGTATCGCGGGCTTCGAAAGGTGCACGCCAAGGCGCGGACCAATAGCCCGCTGTGCATGCCGGCGTGCGAGAGGTGACGCGGCGCGAAGCGATAAACCGTAGAGCCCGCATCGCAGCAGGTGAGTTAAGGCGGGGATTCTGGCATCCGCTTCCCTCGGACGGCGCGACCGACGACCCCGCCCACTGTCGATACATCTTCTTTTCCTGACTTTCTATCTTGTTGGCGTTCTTCGCGCCTGTGCGTGACCCCATTTACGGGTTTTACTCCGCCGCGCGGAGATCGAGGTGACGGGCGATGCGCGCGTCGCTCAGCGGTTCGCCCCGGGCAACCGCCTCGAGCAAGGGCGCGACGGCACCGGTCAACGCGATCTCGTAGTCCAGTGACTCGCCGCCGAGCACTTCCGGGTTGCGCCCTTCGAGGCGGAAATCGATCCGACCGCGCCCACCCAGCGGGGCATCGACATCGATCTCGAGCGTGTCATAGGCGAAATCCCGCAGCGCGCTGAGCATGAGCTCGGCGTCGCGGCCCCCTTGACGCAAGGCCTTGCTCGCGGCGCGCGAGCGCAGGGCGATATGACCGTCACGCCCCCGGAGCCGGGCGCCGCGTACCGCCACGCCGGGCTCACCGAAGCTCAGGGGCACGCGGCCCGACAGCTTACCCCGAGCGCCCAAGCCATTCACGCCCGAGCCATCGACGAGGCCGCCGAGGGAGACGTCCAGCAACTCGAGATCGAGCTCATTGAGCCGCGCCCCGGTGTCGATGCGCGCGTCCTCCACGCGTGCGCGCCCCTCGAGCAAGTCCCCTTCGGCCTGGATGATCCGAACGCCGAGGCCCGCCCCCCTGCTCCGGGCGATACGCCACTGCAAGCCGATATCGGTAACGGGCACGGCCGTGGCCACACGGCCGATGCGCATTTGCTGGGCTCGCTGTGTCTTCAGTGGCCGCAGTCCCGACAGCCGGGTCTCGCCACTGACACCGTGGAGGCGCACCCCGGCGACCTGCATGGCGACATCGTCGACCCGGATCGTGGCCTCGGTACGCACACCGCGACGGTCGAGGCGCCCCTCGACGCGGGCGCTCGCGGCACCGGTGACCTCACCCAGTCGATCGAGTCTCGGCAGGAGATCCTGCGGCTGGCGTCCGTCGGGGCGCCAACGCATCCGTGGGACCTCGAGCACGGCCGAGGCCGCCCCGGGAGCAGATGCGTAGTCGCCATCGAATTCGAAGCGCAATTCGGCCCGAGGCACTCGGCCCCCACCCGTGAGATCGTAGCCGCCTGCGTTGCGCGCGATCCGCCCAGCCATGGTCGCCGGCGCCAGCCACGGGCGTTCAGCCGCGTGCGCCAAGCGGTCGACATCGAATGCAGCGAAGTCGGCACGGGCACGCGGCCGCAGAGTCACGTCCACACCGCGCGCAACCCAGTCGCGCCCGACGATCCGCCCTGCACCATCGACAACCGCCAGCTGCAGGACCCCGGCATGCGCGCCGGCGCGAAGTGGCCCAGGTTCCACACGTACCCGCTCCGAGCGGTTGCCCACATCGACGTCCATCTCAAATGGCGCCACGCGCATGGCCGCACCCCAATGGCGTGGTCTGCTCAGGCGCCACTCGGCGTCGGTGAGCGCCAGGCGTAGATCATCGTCGCTGCGCACCAAGTTACCGGCGCGCCAGCGGGCAACGGTGATGGTGCCCGGGCCGTCGTCAAGCGTCAGTCGCGTTGGTCCGTCGCCGCCTTCGAGGCGCGCCGACGCTTCGGCGCCCACGCCTTGCAGCTCGAGGCCGGCAAGCGCCAACTGGGGCGCGGCGGCGTTGAACTCGAGCCGGCCCGAGGGCGCGGCAGGCAAACCCTCGATATCACCGGTCACGCGCGCCCTGGTGAGTCGGATCCCGGGCGCGCGCCAATCGGCTGCGCGCACATCGAGGTCATCGACGGCCAAGCGATCGATTCCGGTGCGGCCGCCGCCAGCGGCGATCACGCGTGCGTCGAGGTGTAGCTCTCCGCGGGTGTCGGGCCAGTGCACATGCCAATCAGGCTCGCTCGTGATTCGGATCGAATGGGCGGCGCCATCGACGGGCGCGATGCGCGCGAGCTCACCACTGGCCCAGTCCAGCTCGACCGGCCCATCGGCGTGGTTGCGCGCGAAAGCGGGCACGCCCAGGCTCGCGCGCAAGGCGTCGTGGATGCGGGCCAAGCGCAGCCGGGGGGCCTCGTCGGATGAGACGATCAAGGCGCCGTCGCGGCTTGCGAACTGCCCCCGGCCCTGCAGATCCATGCCGCTGAAGCGGTAGGCAAAATCCAGATCGCGGCCCCGCACGCGCCAATTACCCGACCAATCGCCAGCAATCAGTCGCTCCACCAGACCACCCGGTCCGTCGATACCATCGTGCAGCGCGAGCCTGCCTTGTGCTTGGCCGGCGACATGCAAAGCGCCACCGCTGGGCCGCGGCCCGGGCAACAAGACCCAAGGGAGATCGGCCCGGCTGGGCATGGCCACCCGGGCAGTCACGCGCATGGGTGATTCATCCCACGGCGCGCGCGCGCTCGCCTGCCCTCGGATGCGGAAGCCGTCGTCCTCGCGGGCATCGATATCCACACTGAGGCGGCCGTCTGCGAGCTCGGCGTCGACTGTCGCGTCGACGCGGAGCCGCTCGCTACGCCCCTGCAGTCTGAGCTCACCCCGTGGCGCCGCCTCGCCGGCCCGGATCTCGCCCTCGGCCTCGACCCGCCAGGGGCCGACAGGCGAGGCCAGCTGGATCTGCGCTGCGCTCAAACGCAGCCGCTCAAGGCGCATCGCGAGCGCGAGGGCATCACCCAGACTGCCGCCCGAGCGAGCCGAGGGCTCGCTCGGGCTCGAGCCACGCCGGGGCGCCACCTCTGCGCGAAGACCGGTGACATCCACCGCGACCGCGCTCCAGGAGCCCGTTAGCAGCGCCCATGGGGTGTAGCGCGCGGACAGTCGCCGCACTCGCGTGTTGCGCGCATCCCGCAGCTCGAAGTCCTCGACCACGATGCGCTCGAGATCGACCGCAGTAATCTCGAAGCGGGCCTCGGCATAGCCGCGGGCCGCGAGCGTGCCCTCCAGCCACGCTTGGGCGAGGTGGATTCGCACGACCCAGGCACCCGCGGCGACGATCGCCAAGAGCGCGACCAGGGCCACTACGAGGGTCAATGTGCGCCGCATCGCTTCGCTCCACCACAGCCGGCTCGGGCCGGCTCAATCATGTTTCTGGCGTAGCCGCGCGCGCACCCGTGCGCGCAGATGGTGCAGTCGGCGATCGTAGACACCGACGTCGTCGAGATGGGCCACGGTATTGTCGAGGTAGTCGGCGCAGGAGCCGATCATGCCCTCGCCGGTGGCCAACAGCTCGACCGTGCGATCGTCGTCCAGGCGCCCCGTGTGGCATGGATTGCTCGGATCGACGACGAACGTCACCGCGTCGAGCGCACCGGCCTCCGTGGCGAGGCGCACCCACCGGGGCCGATAGACCCCCGTGATCAGCTCGCGCCGCCACACGAGATGCAATTCGTGCTCCAGATCGGGGCCGGTGATCTGTAGCGCGGCCCCGCGACAAGAGCCGCCCGGCACGAGGCCCAGCATCAGCCCGGGACACTCAGGCGAGCCCCGGCCGTGGGTCAGCTGCAGGCGGAAATCCCGATGGAAACCGTACAGGCGCGCGGAGTGGCGCGCTTCGAGGTGCACACACGGGTTCCACAACAGGGAGCCGTAGGCGAACAACCACACGCCCGCTTGATCGCGAGCCGTTGCGGGAGCGGCCGCGCGTGTCGCGCGCACCGACTCGAGCAGTTCGCGATCCGATCGCAGCTCGACGTCGGGATGGCGGGCGCGCAGGGCTTCGCGGACCGTGTCGTCCTCGAGGACCTCGCGCGTGATGCCCCCCGAGAGTCGCTCGACGGACCGATTCAAGACGTCGTATCCAGCAGGCCCAAGTCGGCGACATCGCGGTGGAGACCCGGCGTGAAGCGCTCGGGCTCCCGAGCGAGCCAATCGCGAAGCGCCGCGGGGGCGATCCGCTCGAGCGCCGCGATCTCGGCGGGCTCGCTCGTCACCGTGGCGTCGGTGACCAAGCGGAAAGCCTGCTGGAGCTCGTGGTCGTGGATACCCAGCTCGGGTCGATCCAGTGTGGCTTCCCGTTCGCCACCGACGGGCTCGACGCTCGCGACGACCAGGCCCAATTCCTCATACAGCCCGCGCAGAGCGGCGTCCCGGTAGTCCTCGCCCGGCTGCAGATGCTCGCCGACGCTGACGTCCCACTTTCCGGGGTTGAGGTCCTTTTCTCGACCACGCTGCTGCAAGACGACGTGGCCGTCCGAATCGAACACCCAGACGTGGGCGGCACGGTGCCAAAGGCCCTCGGCGTGGACCCGGGCCCGCGGTGCCAGACCGGCCGGTTCGCCGCGCTCGTCGATGATCTCGAACAACTCGTCCAAAATGCCTCCCTCGGCTACGGCACGCCCGTCGAGACATGCCCGCCAACGCCTCCAGCGCACCCCGGCGCAATCGGGCACGGCCGGCGGGCGCTCGCGCCCCAGATAGCGCAGGTGGCTCCCGCATGCGCAGCGGCAATCGCTGGCGCCGAAACCCGGCACCGCAGTGCTGCCACCGGCTGCGCGATTGACCGCGCACTCGGGTGTGCGGTGCAGCGCCACCCATTCGACGCATGCTTGCGGCCGCGCCAGCAGCCAATCGATGTGCCAACGCATGCGCTTTTGCGCTCGCACGTGGCGCCGCAGGCGCGCATCCATGCCACGTCGCGCGCTGCCCGTATAAACATACCATCCGCCGTCCAGCCAGCGCGGGGGCTGGCGCCCAGGTGCCAGGCGAACCGGGCGGCGCAGATGGATATAGAGCTGATAGGTAATGGCCTCGGCGCCCGGCCCGAGGGCTTGCGGCCGACCATCGGCGCGCGGAAACTCGCTCGACATCGGCGCTAGCCTTCCACCTGCGCGAGCAAGCGACAAGCCAGGTCATGACGGACGAAAAAGCGACCATCGACGCCATCGCTAAGGCTGCCCGTGCGGCCGACACAGTGACCGTGCTCACCGGCTCGGGCCTGTCGGCCGCGAGCGGGGTGCCGACGTTCCGCGACCCGGACAACGGCCTCTGGGCGGATTATCGTCCCGAGGACATTGCCACGCCGGAGGCGTTCGAGCGTGCCCCCGACACGGTTTGGCAGTGGTATCGGGCGCGGCGGCGCCAGCTCGAGGAGGTCGAGCCCAACGCGGGCCACCATGCCCTCGCCAAGCTGGCCCGGGCCCTGCCCGATCTGCGTCTGGTCACCCAGAACGTCGACGGCCTGCACCAGCGCGCGGGCCACCCCGACGTCATGGCCTTCCACGGCGACATCACGACCAACCAGTGCCACGTGGAGGGCCGCGTCGTCCGCGTCGACGACGCCCGGGACACCCCACCGCGCTGCCCGCACTGCGGCGGGCTCGTACGCCCGGGTGTCGTGTGGTTCGGCGAGGCACTGGACAGCGACCTGGTCGAGCGCGCCGTCGCCGCCGCTGGAGCCGCCGATGTCTTCCTGGCGGTGGGCACCTCCGCCGAGGTCCATCCCGCCGCCCTCCTGGCCGATCTCGCACGCGAGGGCGGCGCCCGCGTCGCCGAGATCAATCCCGATGCGACGGCGTTGAGCGAGCGCACCGACTGGGTGGTGCGCGCGAGCGCGGCCGAGGCCCTGCCGCGGCTGCTCGAGCGCGCCCTCGCCGGGACCGAGTGACGCCGTTACCACGCGCATGACCGGCGACCATCCCCCTCAACCCGAGGGTGGGCTAGTATGATGTGCCGGGATTTCGCGCAACCGAACGAGCACCGGAAGGGCCATCCATGGGCACCGCAATGAACCCCGAGCGCCACCTCGAGCCGGGCGATCTGCTCGGTGCCGCACGCGAGGCCAGCCGGCGCGCGCGGGCCAGCGGAGCGCTGGTGCCGCTCGATACACGCGTGCGCCATCTCGAGGAGGCCGGTGTCCCGTTCCACGTGCGGGTGTCGCCCAACGTGCGCCAAAAGGAGGTGGCCGCCCGGGCCGAGGAGCGCCGCGACCCATTCGCGCCGCCCTACGACCACGATCTGTTCGTGGGCCACCTGTCGGCGACGCACGCCGTGTTGCTCAACAAATACAATGTACTCGATGATCACCTGCTGCTGGTCACACGCTACTGGGCCGAGCAGGCCAGCCTGCTGACACCGGCCGATTGCGAGGCCCTGCTGCGCGGGCTGGCAGGTATCGACGGGCTGGCGTTCTACAACGGCGGCGCCGAGGCCGGCGCGAGCCAGGCGCACAAGCACCTTCAACTCGTGCCGCTGCCGCTGGCACCGGAGGGGCCTAGCCTGCCTTTCGGTGAGCTGCTCGACACGAGCGTGTTCACCGGGGGCGTCGGCCAGATGCCGCTGCTGCCGTTCCATCACGCAGTGCTGCGAATGGAAACGGCGTGGATCGACGATCCGGCACGATACGCGCACACCCTCACTCATGCCGTTGCGTCCCTCTGGCGCGCGCTGGGCTACGACCCAGGCGGACCCGACCAGCCCGCCCCCTACAACCTGCTGGCAACGCGGCGCTGGCTCTGGCTCGTGCCGCGCACCCATGCGGGCTGGGACGGCTTGCCGGTCAACGCGCTCGGCTACGCGGGGGGCTTGATCGCGCGTGATCAACAAGCGTTCGACCGCCTGTACGAGTCGGGCCTGATGCGCTTGCTCACCGACTGCGCAATCGCGGCCAGCGCGTCTTAGCAAACGCGCTCTGCGCGCTTATCATCGCCTGCTATGACGGACGTCGCGCTCTGCCAGCATCGCCTCGGGCTGATCGACGACAGCGGCGCGGTGGCCGCACCCGAGACGCTGCATCTCGACGACGACGGCGTGATCCCCAACAACACCCTGCCCGTGCTCGTGTATCGCGGCGACGCGGACGACAGCGAGGACGCGCCGCGCGAGATCGAGGCCTTGTTTGAGGCCAATGACTGGCCGGCCCAGTGGCGCGGCGGGGTATTCGCGTTCCACCACTACCACTCGACTGCGCACGAGGTTCTCGGGGTCTGGGGTGGCTGGGCCCGGGTCCAGCTGGGTGGCGAGCTGGGCCCGATCGTGCTGCTCGAGGCCGGCGATGTCGCCGTGCTGCCGGCGGGCGTGGGCCATTGCCGCATCGACGGCGGTGCCGGCTTCGGCGTCGTCGGCAGTTATCCCGCGAACCAGCCCGATTGGGACCTGTGCCGCGCTGACCCGAGCGTCCACGACACCGCCGCCGCTCGCATCGCGCGCGTGCCCCGGCCGACAACCGACCCGATCGAGGGCACGGACGGCCCGTTGATGCGATATTGGCGCGAGGACTGACAGACCCGTCGTCGACCGCGACTCGCTCGCGCGATGGCGCCGATGGAGGCCGCTGCAATGAACACGTTGCTCATCTCGCTGTCTCTCGCTGTCCACGCCCTGGCCGCGGTCGTCTGGGTCGGAGGCATGGCGTTCGCCTACGTGTTCGTGCGCCCCGTGGCAGGCTCGGCGCTCGACCGCGCGGCGCGGCTGGATCTGTGGCACGGCGTGTTCGCGCGCTTCTTCCCCGTGGTCTGGATCGCCGCGGGATTGCTGCTGGCGACCGGCTACGTGCTCATCTTCCAGGCCTTCGGTGGCTTCACCAACACGGGCATGCACGTACACCTCATGCACGTGCTCGGCCTGGTCATGGTGGCCATCTTCGCCCACGTATTCTTCGCCCCATGGCGGCGCTTCCGCCGCGCCCTCGACGGCGCCAACCACGATCTAGCCGCCGAAGAGCTCGACCGCATCCGCCGCTTCGTCGGCGTGAACCTCGTCCTCGGCCTGGCGGTCGTCCTGATCGCCTCCTCGGGCCGCTTCTGGGGCTAGCCACGCCCCCTTCGCCCTTCTCCCGTCGCCTGTCACCCGTCGCCCGCACTTTTTTAATCGAATAAACCGATCAAAAATGACTTTTCTTTCGTTTGTTCGATTGAAGGCACTGCCCTAGGCTGATCCCCGCATCGCGACGCGGGCGCTACCCCCGTCGCATGCCCGAATGGTTTTTCATTGGATCCACCCGCTGGAGAGCGCGCCATGATCGTCGATTGCGATTGCCACAACTACTGGAGCTCCGCCGAGGTCCTGCTGCCCTACATCGACGAGTACCACTACGAAGTCTTCACCCGCGGCGAGCAGCCCGGCCCGCGCGGCTCGTTCCCCAACGCCAATAGGCCTTGGCTTCACCCCGAGGGCTTCAAGCGCATGGACATCAATCCGGAGACCGAGGACGACAACTATCGCTTGATGAAAGAAAAGCACCTCGACAAGCACGGCATCGACTTCGCCGTGATGACCGGTGACGAGGCCATGGAGGCGTCGACGATCGCCAACCCATTCTACGCGCACGCCCTCGTGCAAGCGTACAACGATTGGATGATCGATCACTGGCTCAGCCGCGACAGCCGGCTCAAGGGCTCGATCATGATCGCGCCGCAGGCGCCCGAGCTCGCCGCCGAGGAGATCCGCCGCCTCGGCCATCGCTGCGACATGGCGCAGGTGCTCGCCTCGCACGGCGCCGAGCGCCCCTACGGCAATCCGTTCTACTACCCGATCTACGAGGCCTGCGCCGAGGTTGGGCTCCCGTTCGCGATCCATCTCGGCGGCCAGGGAGGCATCAACTCGAACGCCATCGCCGCGGGGCCCACGCGCTACTTCTGGGAGACGCACGCCCTGCTCGGCCAGTCGGCGCAGACGCATATCGCCAGCATGATCGCCGAGGGCGTGTTCGAGCGCTGGCCCGAGCTGTACTTCATCGTCATCGAGTGCGGTGTGGCCTGGGTGCCGCCGATCCTCTGGCGCCTCGACGCGGACTACAAAGCGCTTCGCAAGGAGACGCCCTGGCTCAAGATGCTGCCCAGCGAGTACTTCCGCCGCAACATCCGTTTCACCACGCAGCCGCTGGAGCAGCCAGAGACGGGTGTGCAACACCTGTGGAGCGTGCTCGAGGCGATGTACGGCCGAGAGACGCTGATGTTCGCCTCCGACTACCCGCACTGGGACTACGACGACGTGAACAGGCTCCACATCCCGCCCGAGTGGCGCGAGGACGTGCTGGGCAACAACGCCCTGCAGGTCTACGCCCGGCTGCGCTCGGAAACCACCACGCCCACGACTGCCTAGCGCACCTCCGAGTCGAATGGGATTCTGGTGACATGAAATCCTTTGGGTCGGACTCTTAGTCCGACCCATTATTGGTTTGCCAGCGCCGCACAGAAACCCGTCTTACCAGCAACGGGATGAATCAAAGATCATCTTAGAGGAAAGATTCATGGCAGCGACTGCGAAATACGCCTGCAAGGCCAGCGAGGTGGCCCCGCGCCAGCAGAAGATCGTCCAGATCGCCAATTTCTCGATCGGGGTCTTCGAGATCGACGGCGAATACTACGCCCTGCTCAACATCTGCCCGCACCGCGGGGGGACCCTGTGCCAGGGGCCCCAGTGCGGCACTGCCGTCGACGCGGGCGACTTCCAGATCCGCTATGGGCGCCGCGACGAGCTCGTGCGCTGTGCCTGGCACGGCTGGGAGTTCGACATACGCTCCGGCGAGGCCATCGCCGACCCACGGGTCAAGGCCAAGACCTTCCCCGTCTCGCGCGACGGCGACGAGCTCTACGTCCACATCTAACCAAACGGCCCCAGCACCCGGTCTATCCGTATCCGTTGCTCCAGTATCCGCCGGCCGCACCCACCGACGCGCGTGCGGCCGACATCACCTACGTGCCCATGCCCGTGGGGTTTTTGTATCGGCTGGCGATCACCGACTGGTCCAGCCGCTTCGTGATCGCCTG